>JAPUGN010000215.1 GCA_027298165.1 Nitrospinota bacterium | reverse complement strand
CGAAGGGGGCGGAGGACCCAACCCAACTCATTGAAGGAGAACGCATGTCCGAAATTACCATGAATCAACTGCTGGAGGCTGGGGTGCATTTTGGTCATCAGACCTCGCGCTGGAACCCCAAAATGAGCAAGTACATATATGGAGCGCGCAACGGCATCCATATTGTCAACCTCCAGAAAACGCTGACCCATTTCAAGGAGGCGGAAAAATATCTGAAGACCCAGATGCAACAGGGCAAAAAAATTCTTTTCGTCGCCACCAAAAAGCAGGCGCAGGATTTGATCGCCGAAGAAGCGACCCGGGCTGGGATGTTTTACATCAACCAACGCTGGCTGGGCGGTACGCTCACGAACTTTGCCACCATTCGCAAAAGTATTCAGCGCCTTCTGGACCTGGAGCGGCTGGAGGAGGAAACCCAGTTCGAACAGCTTCATAAAAAGGAAGCCCAGCGGAAGCACAAGGAAATCGCCAAGCTCAACAAATTTCTACGGGGCATCAAGCACATGACAGATTTGCCGGACATCATGTTCATCGTGGACACCCGCAAGGAACGTATCGCTTTAGCCGAAGCGATCAAGCTGGGCATCAAGGTGGTGGCGATCACCGACACCAATTGTGATCCGGACGGGATCGATTTCGTGATCCCCGGAAATGATGACGCCATCCGTTCGATCGGTCTGTTTGCCGGCCGCATCGCGGATATCTGCATCGAGGGTCAGGAAATATACAAGGCCACCCAGAGGGACAAGCAGGAAGCCGCCGCCAAGGAAGCCGCCGCCAAGGAAGCTGTCGCCAAGGAAGCTGTCGCGAAGGAAGCCGCCGCCAAGGAAGCCGCCGCCGCTGCAAAAAAGGCTTCAAAGCCGGAATCGAAAAAGGCCGCCAAAGGAGCTGACAGTCCACCTGCGCCGGAAGTTGAAGCGGAATCGAAGCCGGATGCGGATTCCAGCGAAAGCCCCGAGGAAAACGCGGTTACGGCCTGAGGAAACGGCGAGGCCCTTCCCGGGTCCGGGGGATATCCTTTTTTCACACACAATGGTTTTGAACGGCAACGGACACGCTTGTCATCGGGGTTCATCGCGCCCGGTATCCTGCTGGAGGCGCGATTGGAGGCGATGGCGGATCACCGGCCTGCCGCCGACGGAACGAATCGAGTATTTCGACATAGGAGACATTAAAGAATGGAAGTAACAGCTGATATGGTTAAAACGCTGCGCCAGCAATCCGGGGCGGGCATCATGGAATGTAAAAACGCGCTGAAAGAAACAGCGGGCGATATCGAAGAGGCGATCATTTGCCTGCGTAAAAAAGGCATAGCCAAAGCGGATAAAAAAGGCGGCCGGAGCACCGGCGATGGCGCAATCGGTTCCTATATTCATGCCGGGGGCAAAATCGGCGTTTTGCTGGAACTCAATTGCGAGACAGACTTTGTCGCCAACACCGACGAGTTTAAAGAGTTGTTAAAGGATATTGCCATGCACATTGCCGCGGCCAAACCGCGGTTTATCTCCCGGGAAGATGTCACTCAGGATGTGCTGGACAAAGAGCGGGAGATTTTCGCTCACCAGGCGCGCGAATCCGGCAAGCCGAACCACATCATCGACAAGATTGTCGACGGCAAGATATCGAAATTTTTTGCAGAGAACTGCCTCCAGGATCAGGCCTATATCAAAGACGGCGATATGACCATCCTGGAATTGATCAAGCAAAAGATCGCCAAGCTGGGAGAGAATATCACGGTGGGTAGCTTTTCGCGTTATGAAATCAACCGGTAAACCACAGGGGGTTCCTTTGGATAAGCCCATTTACAAACGGGTGTTGCTGAAACTGGGAGGCGAAATCGTAGCAGCCGAAGACGGTGGGTTCGGCATCGAGCAGTCGGCGCTGACCGATATTGCCGCGAAAATCGCCGAAGCGAAGAGCCTGGGAGTCGAGATCGCCATCGTCATCGGCGGCGGCAACATCCTGCGCGGCACCACCGCCAGTGCCCTGGGAATAGAGCGGGTGACCGCTGATTACATGGGCATGCTGGCTACGGTGATCAATGCGCTTGCCCTGCAGAACGCGCTGGAAAGCCAGGGTGTCCCGACGCGCGTGCTGACCGCTCTGGACATCCGTCAGGTGGCCGAGCCCTATGTTCGGCGGCGGGCGATCCGGCATCTGGAAAAGGGCCGGGTGGTGATCTTTGGCGCCGGCACCGGTAACCCCTATTTCACCACTGATACTGCGGCTTCCCTGCGCGCCATTGAAATCGAAGCGCAGGTGATCTTCAAAGCCACCAAGGTGGACGGCGTGTACTCCGCCGATCCCATGAAAGATTCCCAAGCGACCAAGTTCTCCGAATTGTCCTACATCGACGTGTTGAATAAGGGACTGAAGGTGATGGACTCAACCTCAGTGTCGTTGTGCATGGACAACAAACTGCCGATGATGATCTTCAATGTTCGGCAGGAGGGCAGTATCAAACGGGCCGTCTTGGGTGAAAAAATAGGAACCACGGTTGGGGCGAATTGATATGGACAACCTGCTCAAAGATTCGGAACGCAAAATGAAAGTCTCCATCGAGCACCTGCACGCCGAGCTGGGTAAGGTGCGGACCGGGCGCGCTTCGGTGGCTCTGGTGGAGGACATCAAAATCGATTATTACGGGAACCCAACGCCGCTGGCGCAGGCCGCCACGCTGGGCGTGCCCGATAGCAAAACCATCACCATTGCTCCCTGGGATGCCTCCATGGTCGCAGTGGTCGAAAAGGCCATCCAAAGTTCCGACTTGGGCCTGAACCCTTCCAGCGACGGCAAAGTGATCCGGCTGACCATCCCCCCGCTGACTACGGATCGGCGCCAACAGCTCACCAAGGTGGTCAAGAAATACGGCGAAGACTGCAAAATCGCCATCCGCAACGTCCGGCGCGAATTCAACGACAAAGTCAAGGCGATGGAAAAGGATCATTCCATTTCCAAGGACGAGGAGCGCAAGGGACACGACAATATCCAAAAAACCACCGATCAGTTTATCGTGGAGGTGGATAAGATCGTTCAGGGCAAGGAAAAAGATGTCCTGGAAGGTTGAGGATTGGCCTATACTATTTATAAGATAATGCCCAGGGCCCGGACGTGTGCCGAGCTCCGGCGCTGAATCAATCTGAGTGTATGGAGTTCCCGCCTTGCCCGATGCCGCGTTAATGGATCAAATCGACCCCAAGCGCCTGCCCCGCCACATCGCCATCATCATGGACGGCAACGGACGCTGGGCCCAGAGGAACCGGCTCCCGCGTGTGGAAGGTCATCGCCGCGGGGTCAAAACCGTCGATAAAATCGTCACTCTGTGCACCGAAATGCACATCGAGGCTCTGACGCTGTACTCATTTTCCGACGAAAACTGGAACCGCCCCCGTCCCGAAATCGAAGCGCTCATGAAAATTCTGGACCAGTACCTGAAGAAGGAACTGGAACGGATGAAACGGGAGAACATCCGGTTCAACACCATCGGCCGTATCCACGAGTTGCCGCCGGCCATTCAAAAAATTATCCGCCACGCGGAAGACCAAACCCGCGACAACGACGGTCTGGTGCTGACCCTGGCGCTGAGTTACGGCGGACGGCAGGAGATCATCGACGCCGTCCGGAATATCGCCAAACAGGTGCAGGAGGGCATCCTCCCGATCGAGGACATCGATTTTCCGGTGATGGAAAAATTCCTGTACACCCATGATCTGCCCGAGCTGGACCTGTTGATCCGCACCAGCGGCGAAAAACGCATCAGCAACTTTCTCCTCTATCAGATGGCGTACACGGAATTGCATTACACGCAGGTGTTGTGGCCGCAGTTTACGGAAGACGATCTGCTCAAAGCCATCATTGATTTTCAGGGCCGGGAACGGCGTTTCGGCATGATCGGCGACCAGATTGTTAAAGCCTGACGGTTGCTGTCCACGCTTTCCCCAGACACACTTTTATGAAACTCCCCCTAATCCCATTTGTGATATGAAACCGGAGATCGCCGGGTGAAGCGCGTATTGAGCGGACTGGTCCTCATTCCCGTGGTGCTGGGGATTGTCCAATACGGTTCGCTGGAGTTGTTTGCAATTCTGGTGACTGCCGCGGTGTTGGCGGGGTGGATCGAATACGTGCGTTTGATCCGGGCGATCGGGATTACATTCAATCCAATAGTCGGCGGCGGGATGTGCCTGTTGCTGGCGTTCTGTTTTTACCGGAACGATTTTTACTTGGTCTGGTTGGCCTTATGTCTCAGCTCCCTGTTCATCTCATGGTACGCGTCCCGTTCCGATCAGGAGGATGCCTTCCAACAGGTAACCTATTCACTTTTGGGTGTGGTTTATGTGTCCGGCCTGATGAGCTGTTTCATCCTGTTGCGCGGGATGGAGCACGGTAACCACATCCTGTTTTTTCTGTTTATGGTGATCTGGACCGGGGATATCGCCGCCTACTACGTTGGGAAAAATATTGGCAAAACCCCGCTTGCACCGAAGATCAGTCCCGGCAAAACCGTGGCCGGTGCGGTGGCCGGACTGGCCGGCAGCGTCGCCGGCGGATTGGCGGCCAAATCTCTGTTTTTTTGGGCGCTTCCTCTGAGCCACTGTTTGATTGTCTCCCTGATTTGCGGTACCATGGGGCAAATAGGAGATCTTACCGAGTCCCTGTTCAAACGCCGGGCCGGTGTCAAAGATTCCGGTTCGTTGATTCCGGGTCATGGCGGCGTGCTGGACCGGCTGGATAGCCTGATGTTTGCCGGACCCGCCTTCTATATTTATCATGAGCTGATTTTGTGAGCCCGAGTAGAAATTCTATTTTATTTCTGTAAGGCTGGACATTGGTTCCGCGACTGCTGTCTGGCTAGCGAGTAAATCGACCACGAGCGCTTATGAAAAAAATTTCGATCTTGGGTTCCACTGGATCCATCGGTGTCAACACGCTGGATGTGATTGACCGCAACCCCGGCAAATTCGAAGTCTGGGGCCTTGCCGCAGGAAGCAATGTCGAAGTGCTCGCCCAGCAAACTCAAAAATTCAAACCCAAAATGATTTCCCTGCACGATGCTTCGCGTTTGGGAGAACTACGCCAGCTGATCGGCGGTCAGAAAGTGGAAATCGTCACCGGCCAGGCGGGAGCGGTACAGGTCGCCACCCTTTCGGAAATCGACCTCGTCGTCTCAGGAGTGGTCGGGTGCGCCGGACTGGTGCCCACCTACGCCGCCGTGGAAGCCGGGAAAACCCTGGCCCTCGCCAATAAGGAAACCTTGGTGGTCGCCGGCGAACTGGTTCTCAAAGCCGCCCAGGGCAAATGCGATATCATCCCAGTGGATAGCGAACACAGCGCCATTCTGCAGGCGTTGAACGGCGAAAATCACGACCGTATCAAACGCATCATCCTCACCGCCTCGGGCGGGCCGTTCCGCACCCTGACGCTGGAGCAGATGGAGCACGTGACGGTCAAGGAAGCGCTCAACCATCCCAACTGGGACATGGGCGACAAGATCACTATCGATTCCGCCACCATGATGAACAAGGGCCTCGAGTATATCGAAGCCAAATGGTTGTTCGGACTGGATACCCAGGTGGACATCATCGTGCACGCGCAGAGCATTGTGCATTCGATGGTCGAGTTTGTGGACACGTCGATTATCGCGCAGTTGGGTATTCCCGATATGCGCGTGGCCATCGCTTACGCCCTGTCGTACCCGGACCGGATCGATTGCCAACTGCCTTCGCTGGATTTGTCGGCGCTGGCGAAACTGACCTTCGAGCCGCCGGATTTTAAGCGGTTTCCATGTCTGCAGTTGGCGAAGGACGCGATGAACATCGGCCAGACCATGCCCGCCGTGCTCAACGCCGCTAACGAGATTGCCGTACAGGCCTTTCTCGACGAGGAGATCCAGTACAAAGAAATTCCCGAGATGATTCGCATGGCCATGAACAACCACAAGACCCGGTCGGTCCACTCCATCGAGGATATCCTGGAAACCGATCGGTGGGCCCGCGAAGAAACCCGCAAACTGATAACAGTTTCCCTTTAGGAGCGAAGCGCTCCGCCAAATTGCTGCCTGAAGTATTTCTCAGACGACTTATTTTCCTGCAAAGATTTTAATTCCCGTTCTCTCTGTGGAAAAATTATTTCTATGGCTTCATTTCGAATTGGTAATGGATACGATGTACACCGCCTGGCGGCGGGACGCAAACTGATCCTCGGCGGGGTGGAAGTTCCCAACGACAAGGGTCTGGAAGGCCATTCCGACGCCGACGCGTTGTGCCACGCAATCTGCGACGCGCTGTTGGGTGCGGTGGGCGCCGGGGACATCGGCCATTACTTCCCCGATACCGATTCGCAATGGAAAGATATTTCCAGTCTTGTGCTTCTTGAAAAAGTCGGGCAGGTAGTGAAGGAGCGGGGGTATAAAATCAGTAACACTGACGCCACCATTGTGGCGCAGCAACCGAAACTTGCGCCGTACATCGACCAAATGAAACAGAACATCGCCAAGGCGCTGGCGATCGGTCCCGCGCAGGTGAATGTCAAGGCCACCACTACCGAGAAACTCGGCTTCGCCGGCCGCGAAGAGGGGATCGCCGCCGATGCCGTGGCATTGGTCGAAAAAATTTAACCGCCCAGCGGTTAAATACCGCCGGCTATGTGGTCGTCGTCCTGGCTTTCGATCCGGCTCAACCGCTCTTCGGTGGTGGTTTTCACCGAATCAAGGACGCGGTCCATTTCCTTCATTTTATCCAGCATCCACATCAGCTCTTCCAGCGTGAACTTGCCTTCAGACTTCACCTTGGATTTCAAAACATCATAGGTTAATCCCATGGGACACCTCCATTGCAACGGCCCGGAAACCCCAATAGGGTTACGGCACCCTTGCCCTTCCAGCAAAGCCCCCCAACTTTATATGTCCTATTAATTATAAGCCCTTAACCCCGGAAACGCTTGTTTTTTAGAGCTTTTTCCGTCCCCCTGCTCCCAACCAGGCCAAAATCAAAGCATTCGGCTCCAATTATTTTTAACCCTACCAAAGCTTCCCGGGCCTTTCAATTCTCCCTGAACCCCTTCCCAAAGCCCATAAATTATGGTAAATTTCCTGTTTCCAAAGTTGTGGCTTCGCTTTGTTTTTTAATGCCAACCCGCCCCGGGTTAGAATCCAACATATCCCCGATATTTTTTATAATGGAACTTCTTTATGCGGCCTGAAGACCGTATTGTCATTACCGGAATCGGCCTGACGGCCCCCAACGGCAACTCGATGGCCGAGTTCCGTAAGAATCTGCTCGCAGGTGTCTCCGGTGTGCGTCCGTTTGAGACGCGCTACATGGGCGATGTGATTGCCGGGGTATGCGATTTCGACGAGCTCAAGTATCAAAAGAAAAAGAGTCTCCGCCGCGGTACCCGAGCGGGATCGATTGCCATCTACTGCGCCCAGGAGGCGGTGGCCGATTCCGGCCTGGCGTTCGACACGGTCAACAAGTCACGCGTGGGTGTTTATCTCGGTACCACCGAGCACGGCAACGTTGAAACTGAAAACGAAGTCTACGCCATCAGCAAATACAACTACGACATCAAATACTGGTCGCACCACCACAATCCGCGGACCGTGGCCAACAATCCGGCGGGCGAGGTGACGCTCAATATGGGCATCACCGGGCCGCACTACGCCATCGGCGCGGCCTGCGCGGCGGGCAACCTGGGCATCATCCAGGGGGCGCAGATGCTGCGGCTGAACGAGGTCGACCTGGCCATCGCCGGGGGCGTATCGGAAAGCATTCACACCTTCGGCATTTTCGCCAGCTTCAAAAGCGAAGGCGCGTTGGCGGAACACAAAGACCCAATCAAGGCCAGCCGCCCGTTCGACAAAAACCGCAACGGTATCGTCTGCTCGGAAGGCGGGGGCATCTATACTCTGGAACGCCTGCCGGAGGCCGAGGCGCGGGGCGCCAGAATTTACGGGGAAATCATAGGCCATGCCAGTAATTCGGACGCTTACGACTACATCCTGCCTGAGCCGGGGCGCCAAGCCGAGTGCATGCAGTTGGCGCTGGGTCGCGCCGGGCTGAAGCCGGAGGATATCGACATCCTCAACACCCACGCCACGGCGACCCAGGTGGGCGACATCCAGGAATGCAAGGCGGTGCGCGAGGTGTTCGGTATGGAGGGCCGGACACGGATAAATAATACAAAGAGTTATATCGGGCACACGATGGGCGCGGCGGGAGTTATAGAACTGACCGGCAACCTGCCTGCCTTTGAGGACGGCTATGCTCACCCGACCATCAACCTCGACGAAATTGACCCGGAATGCCGGCTCAATCACTTGGTGGCGAACACTCCCGAGCGGTTGGATAAAGTGAATATTATCATGAACAATTCATTCGGAATGTTCGGCATCAATTCCGTTTTGATCGTCCGCAAATATCAAAAATAGTATTGAAATTCAGGTAGTTTTACCCTACCATCAAACTTTAGGAGAACGCACTTAATGACTAGGGAACAAGTTCGAAAAGCCGTCCTCGATATCATCTCCGACATCGCTCCAGACGAAGATTTAAGCACCATTAAAGACGACGAAAATCTGCGGGACCAGTTCGATCTGGACTCCATGGATTTCCTCGACATCGTGATGGAACTGCGTAAACGCTTCAACCTGGAAGTGCCTGAAAAGGACTACCAGGAACTGGTGTCGATGGCGAGCAGTGTCGCGTACCTGTTTCCGCGCCTGAAAGACTACGAACTGGTCAGTTGAAGCCGCTTCCGGGTCTTTTTCCCCGGCCTACCCTCTTTGCTACCGATCCCCTGCCGCTCGTGCGGTTTACTTGATCCCCGTCCTCATTTACAATCAAGCTCATGAACTATGACGTCATTATCATAGGCTCCGGTCTGTCCGGACTGGCCGCGGGAATCCGCTTGGCGATGTTCGACAAAAAGGTGCTGATCGTCGAGAAACACGTCGAGGTCGGCGGCCTCAATTCGTTTTATATCCGCAAGCACCGGACGTTCGACGTCGGCCTGCACGCGATGACCAATTACACGCCGAAGGGCGTGCGCGGTTCTCCGCTCGGCAAGCTGCTTAAGCAGTTGCGGTTCAAGCACGACGAGTTCCGCCTGTGCCCACAGGAGATCTCCGAGATCCGCTTCCCCGAAAGGGCGCTCAGGTTCAGCAACGAGTTCGGGCTGTTCGAGCAGGAGGTGGCGGAGCAGTTCCCTGCCCAGACGGATGGATTTCAGAAACTGCTCGCCCGCATCCGCGAATTCAACGAGCTCGACCTCGACGACAATCAACGCATTCCCTCGCGCCGAGTAGTGGAAAGCTGCCTGTCCGATCCGGTGTTGATCGACATGCTGTACTGCCCGCTCATGTATTACGGCAGTGCGTCGGAGGGGGACATGGATTTCTACCAGTTCGTGATCATGTTCAAGAGCATCTATATGGAGGGCTTTGCCAAGCCGGTGGGCGGCATGCCCTATATCCTGAATCTGCTGGTCGAAAAGTACCGCAATCTGGGAGGAGAATTGCGCATGGGCGCCGGGGTGGAGGCCATCGAGCATCAAGACGGCGTCGTGCAAGCGGTCCATCTGGAAAACGGCGAAACGCTGACCGCGGACAAGGTGATTTCCTCCGCCGGCAATGTCGAGACCCTGCGTCTGTGCCGGCCCCGGTTGGTGGAGGAATCCAGCCTGGAAATCGGCCGCATGTCCTTTATGGAGTCCCTGTTCGTGCTGGACTGTATGCCGAAAGAGGTGGGATATGACCGGAGTATCGTGTTTTACAGCACCGAGCCGAGGTTCCAGTATCGGGTGCCGGAGGGGCTGACCGACGTGACCAGCGGGGTATTGTGCTGTCCCAACAATTTTCAGTACCCGAAACCCGCGTCCGAGGGCATGATCCGTATCACTAACCAGGCCAATTTCAGCCTGTGGGACGCCATGGCACGATCCGACTACCGCGCGGCCAAGAAAGAATACCGGGACCGGGGGGTGAATGCGTTGTTGACATATTTCCCTGATTTCCGCGATCATGTTATATATGTGGACTGTTTCACACCCAAGACCATTTTCAAGTATACGGGCCATATCAACGGCGCCGTCTATGGCTCCCCCAGGAAAATAAAAAGTGGGCTGACCCCCGTAAAAAACTTGTTTATTTGTGGGACAGACCAGGGATTTTTGGGTATCATTGGGGCGTCACTGAGCGGAATTTCAATGGCAAACCTGCATGTCCTGCAGGCCGAGGCCAAATCCGAATATGGGAGAATTTGATGGCTAAAGACTGGCTGAAAGGTATCAAATCGGCATACGATACGATCGTTATCGGGAGCGGGCTGGCGGGCCTGACCGCCGCCAACAAACTGGCCAAGCTGGGGCACAAGGTCCTCATTCTCGAACATCATTATAATATGGGTGGGCTGGCCACTTGGTTCAAACGCAAAGGCGGCCATATTCTGGATATTTCCCTGCACGGCTTTCCCACCGGCATGATCAAGACCTGCCGCAAGTACTGGACCCAGGAAATTGCCGACTCCATCGTCCGCCTCAAAAATATCCGTTTCGACAACCCGCAATTCTCCTTCTGGACCAATTTCGATAAAAACGATTTCACCCGCCTGATGTGCGAGCAGTTCGGGGTTGTCAAGGAAACCATCGACGATTTTTTCAAAACCGTGCGGGCGATGAATTTTTACGACGACCTGTCGATGACCACCCGCGATTTGTTCGAGAAATTTTTTCCGGGCCGGACCGATGTGCATCGCATGCTGATGGAACCGATCACCTACGCCAATGGCTCCACCCTGGATGACCCGGCGATCACCTACGGTATCGTGTTTGCCAATTTCATGGACAAGGGTGTATTCACCTTCAAAGGCGGGACCAACGAACTCATCAAGAAAATGAAAAAGGAATTGTTGAAAAACGGAGTGGATATCCGCACTCATTGCATGGTTGACCGCGTTGTGGTGGATGATAAGAAAACCGTCCGCGGCGTAGAGGTGCAGGGCCGGATGATTCCCTCCACAACCGTTTTATCCAATTCGAACTTATTGAGTACGATTCACAAATTGACCGGGGACGAACATTTTACGCCGGAGTTTCTCGCAGAAGTCAAAAAAGTCCGGCTGAACGACAGCAGTTGCCAGGTGTATATCGGCCTCAAAAGGGGGGAGAAGATCGATAATGTCGGCGACCTGCTGTTCACCTCCCAGGAAAATGAATTCAGTTCGGAGTCCCTGCTGGAACCGGAAACCACCAGCCGGACGTTCAGTTTTTATTATCCGGAAACCCGGCCGGGATCGAAAATGTATTCCATTGTGGCTTCGACCAATGCCCGGTTCAAGGATTGGGCTCATTTGACCCGGCAAGAATATGAGAATAAAAAGAGCCAATTGATCGAGCGGACGCTGGACGCTTTGGAAAAGTACGTTCCCGATGTACGCAAAAAAATAGGTCATCTGGAAGCCTCCACTCCGCAGACGTTTAAGCGCTACACCACGCATCCCGGCGGGGCGTCGTTCGGTACCAAGTTTGAAGGACTCGCAATTAGCAAGGACCTTCCCAAACAGATTGGGGGACTGTTCCATGCCGGTTCGGTGGGGATCATCATGTCCGGCTGGCTGGGCGCGGCCAATTACGGGGTGATTGTCGCCAACGAAGTGGACAAACTCCTGCACTCGATGCGCGAGACCAAGCCGGAACTGGAAACCGCCAGCGTTTGATCCGCTGGCCCGGAACATCCGCCCAACGGTTTATTTGGTTTTTGTATCTTACCTTTTCCTCCCCAATCCATAGACCATGAATTTCGACTTCACAGATCAGACAGTGGTGGTGACCGGCGGCACACGCGGGATCGGTCGCGGCGTGTCCGAGGCGTTTCTCGCCGCCGGTGCATGTGTCATCGCCACGTACCATTCCAACACCGCCGCGGCGGAAGCATTCCAGGAGGCCAACGAACAATACGAAGACCGGCTCCACCTCCGGCAATTCGATGTGGCCACGCATGTGGACGTCGTCTCGTTTTTCCGCTATGTGGAGGAAAAATTCGAGCAGTTTGAAATCCTCGTGAATAATTCCGGTATCCGGCGCGATTCGGTGGTCGGCATGATGGCGGTCGACGATTGGAACGACGTCATTCAAACCAATCTGACCGGTACCTACCACATGAGCAAGATCGCGGTGCAACATTTGATGCGGCAGAAATATGGACGGATCATCAATATCACCTCGCCTATTGGCCGTTACGGGTTCGCAGGCCAGGCCAATTACGCCGCCAGCAAAGCGGGCCAGGTCGCATTTACCCGGTCGTTGTCCAAGGAGGTGGCCAGCCGCAACATCACGGCGAATTGCGTGTCACCGGGATTCATCGACACCGATCTGATTGCCGATCTGCCGGACGACCAGAAGAAGCTATACCTGGATCAAGTGCCCATAAAACGCTTCGGGTCGATTAAAGAGGTGGCCCGAGCCGTGCTGTTTCTGGCCGACCGCGATTCCGCGTATATCAACGGTGCCGTATTGGAGATTACAGGCGGATTATAATGGCGGAAGACATCCTCAACGCCATTCCCCACCGCCCCCCCTTTCTGTTTGTCGACACAATCGTGGAGCAGACCGACGACCGCATCGTGACCCGCAAGCGCATCAATCCGGAGGAAGAGTTTTTCAAGGGACACTATCCCGATTATCCAATCATGCCGGGGGTGCTGGTGTGTGAATGTGTGTTTCAGGCCGGCGCGATTCTGATGTCGAAAAAATACCCGAGCCCGACCAGACAGGTGCCGGTGCTGTCCCGGATTCAGAACGTCAAGTTCAGGAATCCTGTGTTTCCGGGCAGTGTCCTCGAGGTCCGGGTGGACTATGTGAGCCATGCGGGGCCGGCGCATTATATGAAGGGCATAGTGCAGGTGGATGGCAAAACGGCGGCCACGCTGGAGTTCACCGTCATGCTTATCGAGGAGGCGCGGTGAGTTTTTTGAACCTGGAAAACAAAACCATTCTGGTGACCGGTGTCGCCAATAAAAAAAGCGTGGCCTACCACATCGGCAAAACCCTGGAAGCCGAAAACGCCAACGTACTATACAGCGTGCGCTCCGAAGAACGCAAACAAAGCGTCGCCAAACTCATCGACCCCGGCCGGACCTTTATCTGTGATGTGGAGCGCGACGAAGACATCGCCCGCCTTAAAAAGGAAGTGTCCGCGAGAACCGATGTTCTACACGGCTTGGTGCATTCCATCGCCTTCGCCAATTTTTCCGAAGGGTTGAAACCGTTTCACGAAACGTCGAAGAATGATTTCCTCCAGTGCGTGGACATTTCCTGTTATTCGCTCATCAACCTGGCCAACGCCTTCAAGGACCTGTTTGATCCCGACGCCTCGGTCGTCACCATCTCCATCTCCACCACGCGCATGGCGGCGGAGAATTACGGGTACATGGGTCCCGCCAAGGCGGCGCTCGATTCCTCATTGTGTTTTCTCGCCAAATCGTTCAGCGCATTTTCCAAAGTCCGGTTCAACTCGGTCAATGCGGGATTGCTGAAGTCTTCCGCTTCGGCAGGCATTCCCGGTTATATCGATTCCTACCTGCACGCCGAGCAGTCGACCCTGCGCAAACAGGCGTTGACGACCCAAGAGGTGGCCAATACTGCGGTTTTTCTGTTGAGCGAACGCGCCAGCGGTATCAACGCCCAGGGCATCGTGCTCGACGCCGGCATGTCCGTCAACTACTTTGACAAAGACCTCGTCAAAAAATCCCAACAGCAAGGAGCCCCACCGCGAAAAGGGTGAAAAATACCAACCCTTGAATACCTTTATAATGGTGCAGGAACTGTATATCGGAGGGTAGATTCTTTAATCCGATAGGAAAATTAGATTCTGGCTGCCAGTGGTCAGCAGGGCTCAACTTTTTATTTATTATTAACTCAGTATTTGCTGAAAATAAAATAATATTTTTGAAATCAATAGGTTGTATTTTAATTGATACCCTCTCTTTCCTCTAGACCCCTCCTCCCCCTTCGAAGCCATATAAGATTTACACCATAAATCTAATAATTTATTACCTTGTGGCTCAAGCCGCCAAAGGCAGTGGCGACATCGCGACCAACATCAGCGGTGTGGCCAAGGCTGCGCAGAGCACGGCCGAGGGTGCCACCGAAACCCAAAAGGCATCGGGAGAGCTCTCGCGAATGTCGGTCGACCTGGAGAAGATCGTTAACAGGTTCAAGATTTAATCTGGAGCTTTCATAATAGGGAACGGGCCTTTGGAAAGAATCCTTAGGCCCGCAGGGAGGGACCGAAGGCCTGGAAGAGTATCGGATACTCTGCCAGGCCTTTCTTTTTATGGGGGATGCTATTTAAAATTGGCCGAGAAACCTAAGGTCGTTTTCGAAGAACAGGCGGATGTCGTTGATGCCGTACTTGAGCATGGCGATGCGCTCGATGCCCATCCCAAAGGCGAACCCCGTCCACTTTTCCGGATCGTAATGGACGAAGCCGAACACCGCCGGGTCCACCATGCCGCAACCGAGAATTTCCAGCCAGCCGGTCTGCGAACACACCCGGCATCCCTTGCCCGCGCACATGACACACTGGATATCCACCTCCGCGCTGGGGCAGGTGAACGGGAAAAAGCTGGGACGGAACCGCACCTTCGTTTTTTCGCCGAAGATCTGATGCACAAAAATGTTCATCACTCCCTTGAGATCGCTGAACGCCACACCCTCGTCGACCATCAAGCCTTCGATCTGGTGAAACATGGGGGTGTGCGAGATGTCCGAATCACAGCGGTAGACCTTGCCCGGTGCAATGATGCGGAGCGGGGGCTCCTGTTTTTCCATCACGTGGATCTGGACCGGCGAGGTGTGGGTGCGCAGTACCTTTTCGCCGCCGATGTAAAACGTGTCCTGCATGTCCCGCGCCGGATGGTCTTTCGGGATGTTGAGCGCCTCGAAATTATAGTAATCGGATTCCACCTCCGGCCCCTCCGCCACCTGGAACCCGAGGCTGACGAACACGCCGATGATCTCCTCCATGACTTGGGTGATGGGGTGGAGCGACCCGCGGGCTTCCTTGCGTCCGGGCAGGGTGGTATCGAAGGTGCTTCCACCTGCGGTTCCGGACGGGCCCTTCTGCGCTTCGGCTTTTTCGTTGAGTTGATTTTCGATCCAGTTTTTGAGTTCGTTGACGTGCTGGCCAACTTCCCGTTTCTGATCAGAAGACAGTTCGCGCATGTGCTTCATCACCTGCGTCACCAGGCCCTTTTTTCCGAGAAAATCGGTGCGCAATTGACGCAGTTCCTCGCCGGGGCCGACGGTGGCGATGCGGCTTTCAAACTCTTTCTGGTATTGTTTGATTTTTTCGATCATGTGCCGGATACAGGACAGTGAGGCTTAAACAAAAAAAGCCTGATCCCTGGCGGGAATCAGGCTGATTGAAATTTCGCTACGCATGGGGGCCGCCCATTGCCGAAGCATCCCCATGGGTTACACGCTCAACTGGGCCCGGGCCGTGTCCATCAAGGATTTGAAAGATTGTTCATTATGGATGGCCATATCGGAAAGCACTTTCCGGTCGAGTTCGACATTGGCTTTTTTGAGGCCGTGCATGAACTGGCTGTAAGTCAACCCGTCAGCGCGGACCGCGGCATTGATGCGGGCAATCCACAACCGCCTGAAATCCCGTTTGCGCGTACGCCGGTCGCGATAGGCATATAACAGCGCTTTTTCCACCGATTCCCGTGCCTTGCGGAACACGCGGCTGCGAACGCTACGGAACCCCTTGGCCATGCGGATAACTTTTTTCCTTCTCTTCCGCGACACGGTTCCATTGATGGCTCTGGACATGAATCTCTCCTGTTAATACGGCAACAGCGTCTGTATGCGCTTGGCATCC
This sequence comes from Nitrospinota bacterium, assembly GCA_027298165.1. Classification (GTDB taxonomy): domain Bacteria; phylum Nitrospinota; class Nitrospinia; order Nitrospinales; family Nitrospinaceae; genus SZUA-226. The sequence continues at coordinate 1,437 of JAPUGN010000215.1, read as the reverse complement.
CCGGGTGCGAGGATGCGGCTTCGCCTAAAATTCCGTTTTAGTTTGGTCGTTTTGCTGGTCAGGATGTGGCTGGTAAAGGCGGAGTTTCGCTTGATTTTACCGGTGGCCGTTTTTCGAAAACGTTTGGCCGCACCCCTGTTGGTCTTCATTTTAGGCATTATCTAATCTCCAGCGGAAACCGGGTATCATACCCGAAGAGCCCTGTGGTGTCAACTCTCCACTGCGGCGGTGCTTTTGGTTTCCTTCTTTTTCACTTTGGGCACCAAAATCATGGTCATATGCCGCCCCTCCTGCTTCGGAGGCTGTTCGATGACGCTAATTTCCTCCACCGCTTCGGCGACGCGCTGAAGAACCTTTTCGCCGCCGGTCCGGTGGACAATCTCGCGGCCCTTGAAAAAGATCACTACTTTGGCCTTGTCCCCGGCTTCCAGAAACCGCTGCACATTTTTGACCTTGAAATCAAAGTCGTGCCGGTCGGTATTAGGCCGGAACTTGACTTCCTTGAGGTGGATAATCTTTTGATTTTTCTTGGCTTCGTGGGCCCGCTTGTTTTGTTTGTATTTGTGTTTGCCCCAATCCATGATGCGGCAAACCGGCGGGTTGGCATTCGGTGACACTTCGACCAGATCCAAATCCTGATCCTGGGCCATGGCAATGGCCTCCCGGGTGGGGATATTTCCCAACTGTTCCCCCTCCGTGTCAATAACGGTGACTTCCTTGACACGGATCATTTGATTCACTCTTTGTTTCTTAATAATGTAAGGGCCTCCTTTTTTAGAATTATTCGGAATCTAATGCTTTGGTTTTGATCAATTTATGCAACTCATTGAGGAAATCGTCCACAGGCATCACCCGGGTTTCCTTCGATTTGCGCTTCCTCACCGACACGGTTTTGGCCTGCACTTCCTGATCGCCTAAAACCAGCATGTACGGGATTTTATTGAGTTGTGCTTCCCTTATCTTGAACCCTATCTTTTCATTTCGCAAGTCTTTTTCAACGCGAATGCCCTGCTCCTCAAGGCGCGCAGCCACCTCCTCGGCGTAGGGCTTCTGGCTGTCGGTAATCGACATCAGGATCACCTGCACCGGGGCCAGCCACACCGGGAACGCTCCGGCATAATGCTCAATCAGGCACCCGAAGAACCGCTCCAGCGAGCCCATCAGCGCCCGGTGAATCATGATCGGCCGGTGCTTGTTGCCGTCCTCCCCGATATAGGCCATCTCGAACCGCTCCGGCAGGTTGAAATCGACCTGGATGGTGGACACCTGCCAGTACCGGTTAAGGCTGTCCCTGATCTTGATGTCGATTTTGGGTCCGTAGAATACGCCCTCGCCAGGGTCCTCCTCGTACGCCAACTCAGACCGCTTGAGCGCGGCTGACAGCGCCGAGGTCGCCGTTTCCCAGTCCTCGTCGGAGCCCACGGATATTTCCGGGCG
>JAPUGN010000214.1 GCA_027298165.1 Nitrospinota bacterium | reverse complement strand
TTTTTTTCCTGTCACCCTGAGCCTGTCGAAGGGCGACAACAGCCAACCAAGGTTTTAAAATCACCCGTGGCGGTTCGCCACTAGGACCCACCTTATGCGCGTCATGGGAATCGATCCCGGAAGCCTCTGCACCGGTTACGGCATTGTCGAAGAAGCCGGCGGCGGGCTGATCCCCGTCCACTTCGGGATCATCAAGAGCAAATCCAAAACCCCGTTCGCCCACCGTTTGAAAACCATCTACGACGGATTGATCGCGGTGCTCGAGGATTACCGGCCGGACGCGGTGGCGGTGGAGGACGTGTTTTTCGCGGTCAACGCCAAATCGACCATCAAGCTGGGACAGACACGCGGGGTCGCCCTGCTCGCCGCGGTCAATACCGATATCGCGCTGGCGGAATACACACCGCTGGAGGTGAAGCAGTCGGTGGTCGGTTACGGACGCGCGGACAAGCATCAGGTGCAGGATATGGTCACGGCGCTTTTGAAACTCAAGGAAAAACCGGAACCGCTGGATGCGTCGGACGCGCTGGCGGTCGCCATCTGTCATCTGCATTCGTATCGGGCGCGGGCGCGCCTCAAAACGGGAGTGTGACTGGATATGATCGCGCATCTTTCAGGCCGGCTGACTCAGAAATCCCCAATCTCGGTGGTGGTGGACGTGCAGGGCGTGGGGTACCAAGTATTCATTCCGCTGACCGCCTACTACCAGTTGCCGGAGTGCGGGTCGCCGATCTCCCTGCACATTCACACGCGTTTGCGGGAAGATTCGCTGAAGCTATTCGGATTTGTGAACGATGCCGACAAGCAGATATTCGAACTGTTGATCCGCATCAACAAGGTCGGCCCGAAGTTGGCCATCGCCATCCTGTCCGGCATGTCGGCCAAGGATTTGACGCAGGCCGTGTTCAATCACGATATCTCCACTCTCAGCACCATCCCCGGCGTGGGGCGCAAAACCGCCGAACGGCTGGCGCTGGAACTCAAAGACAAGTTATCGGAAATGAGCCTGGAGCCGGAGACGGCTTCCGCCGGTGCGCCCGGGAGCGCTCCCGGTAATGGTCTTCGTGACGACGCGGTGTCGGCGCTGGTCAACCTCGGATACAAAAAGGCGCAGGCGGAGCAAGCCCTCAAGAAAGTCTGGCGGGACGAGCCGAAACCCTTGCTGGAAGACTTGATTCGCGACAGTCTGAACTGTTTGTCTTAAAGGAAAATATGAGCAAGAAACGTGACATCCAACCCGATCGCGACCTGAACTATGGCGTGTCTCCGCAGGAAAAGCAGTTCGAGACAAACCTGCGTCCAAATACTTTCGACGAGTACACCGGCCAGGAGCCTATCAAACAGAATCTGGATATCTCGATCACCGCCGCGAAGATGCGCAAGGAACCGCTGGATCATGTGTTGTTCTACGGCCCGCCCGGCCTGGGCAAAACCACGCTGGCGCACATCATCGCGTCGGAGATGGGCTCGAACCTCAAGACCAGCTCGGGTCCGGTGATCGAAAAGTCGGGCGACCTGGCGGCGCTATTGACCAATCTGGAGAAAGGCGACCTTTTGTTCATCGACGAAATCCACCCCCTACCCAATCAGATCGAGGAAATTCTCTATCCCGCGATGGAGGATTACCAGTTGGACATCATGATCGGGCAGGGTCCGAGCGCGCGTTCCATCAAACTCGATTTGCCGCCGTTCACGCTGGTGGGTGCAACGACGCGGGCGGGGTCGTTGACCTCGCCGTTACGCGACCGGTTCGGGGTGGTGCATCGCCTCGAATTTTACTCGGCGGAGGAGTTGGCCACCATTTTGCACCGCTCGGCCAAAATCCTCGACGTGGAAATGACCGAGCCGGGATGCCGGGAGATCGCCCGCCGTTCGCGTGGCACGCCGCGCATCGCCAACCGCCTGCTCCGGCGGGTGCGCGACTACGCCCAGGTGAAGGGTAATGGGATTATCGACCCGGAGACCGCCGACAAGGCGCTGGCGCTGATGGAGGTGGATCACGCCGGCCTCGACAAGATGGATCACAAACTGCTTCTCACGTTGATCGACCAGTTCAACGGCGGCCCGGTGGGGGTGGAAAGCCTCGCCGCGTCCATCCACGAGGAACGCGAAACCATCGAGGACGTGTACGAACCGTATCTCCTGCAACAGGGCTTCCTGCACCGCACCCCGCGCGGACGCGTCGCTACGCCCGCGGCGTTCGAACATTTCGGCAAAACCCCTTCCAAACGGGATTCGCAAAAATCCTTATTTCAATAAAACATTGCAGAAGGAAGAATCCCCCCATCCCCCTTTACAAGGGGGAGCCAAATAAAAAATCTCCTCTCCCCTCATGGGGAGAGGATTGAGGTGAGGGGTGGAGTTGTCATAAGCTCCCCTGTATCCCCTCCTTGGTAAGGAGGGGAATTTTGTTGTTCTTCTGAGTATGCCTACGGCGGGGTTATAAAAAGATTCCTATTCAGATGATGGAGCGGATTAGCCCCAGACTTCCTGAAAGCGCGGGAGGAACGAGTCGTCCATTTTGGTGGTGCCCAGCAAATCCGTCGTCTGGTAGGTGGTGAAGCCGTGGAAATCACGGCTGCCGGTGGGGATCATGCCGTACTCGTCGGCCAGGTCGAGGAAATATTGCACCTTGCCGGTTCTTTCATGGTGGGGATAGATGCATTCCAGACCGAGCAGGCCTTGGGCCTTTAATTCCTCCACCATCCCCGGCACGTCTTCCTGTTTTCTGCCTTTATCGGGATTGTACAGCGAGTAGGTTCGCTCACCGGGATGCGCGATGACCGGCACACCCTTACTTTCGCGCACCATGCTCAGGGCTACTTCGATCTTCAGGTTTTCCTTTTCGATATTGTATTTGACCAGGTATTTGTCGAACGCCTCGTTGGTGGATTTGACGATTCCCAGCCGGACCATCTCGCGCGCCAGATGCGGCCGCGCCAGCACCCCTTCCGACCCTTTCTTTACGTTGTCGAAGGTGACAGCACCCCGGAACCGTTCGGGAATCACTTCATTGATGTTCTCGATCAGTTGATGCATGCGTTCTTCCCGGGCCTCCTTCATTTTTTCGACACGGCTCCACAACTCCGGTAGAACGGACTCCAGCGATTTAAAGTAGGACAACAGATGCAGGTTGAAATTGCGGTACTGCACGGTGATCTCGATGCCGGGAAACGCGATAATATCGGAATCCTTCGCAGCGTCAATGAACTCCGGGAGGCCCGCAAAGGTGTCGTGATCGGTGAGGGCCATGATACCCACGCCATTTTGCTTGCCGATGCCGATCAATTCCGCCGGCGAAAATTCGCCGTCGGAAAAGATGGAGTGCATGTGAATTTCGGATTTGCGTGCGGCCATGATCCTTGCCAGAGAAGTGCAGTTGTGAAAGAAGGTTGCGCCTTTCATCTATACTAACTTCTTTTCCGTGAAAATGAAACCGAATGCCGTAAAAACCGCCGTTTTCCGGGATCTCTTTCATTTCCCAACGGCTGGAGGTTGTTGTAAAATCATTAACTCAGGGTTTGATTCCTAACCTAGAAAGGACCCCTCTTGAACCCGCCCAACAAAATCCAAAACGCCTTCAGAACAGCCGCCAGTCTGATAATTGCTCTGATGATGGGATGTACCGCCCTTCCCGAGCCCACCGAATCGCGGTCCGGTGAACTTTTAATTGTGTATTCGGGTAACGTCCTTGGCGAGCTCAAGCCCTGCGGTTGCGATCAGGAGGAGGACCAGGGCGGCATCGAACGCCGGATGAGCTACCTGAAACAGGCGATCTCGCAGGAGCCCAACACATTGCTTGTCGATGTCGGAGACAACTTCAAGGGATCAACCCGGCAGGGCCGACTCAAGGCGCGCACTCTGATGCAGGCCCTGGCGAAAATGAAGTACGACGCGGTGACCCTGGGCGACAAGGACCTGCTGTACGGCAACGAGTTTCTCAGCGGCATCCAAAACATCCCGTGGGTGGCGGCCAACCTGCATTTGGAAGGACTCACCCTTCCCGCTTCCCGGACCCGGGTTTTGGACAACGGTTTGAAAGTACTCATCACCGCCGTGGCCGACCCCGATCTTTTTTATACCTCGTCCGATTCCAACGTATCGCTGAGCGATCCCCGGGCGGCCTTGCAGGCGCAACTGGAACAAGCCCGTCAAAGCGAGAGGCCGGATCTGGTGGTGGTCCTCACCCACATGACCCGCGAAAAGGGATTGACGTTTCTGGAGATGTCCGGCGTGGATGTGGTCATCAACGGCCACATCGAAAAAGACAGCGATGAGATCGACATGGTTCCGGTATACCGGGCAGGAAAAATTTTCGTTCAGCCCGGCCCGCTGGGGCAGAAAATGGGAGAATTACGGGTCCGCATTAATCCGGACGGAGAAAAAACGTACCAACAGAAAATGGTCCGGCTGGGGTCGAAAGCGCCGATGGATCCGGAAATGACGCAGTTGTATGACGCTTACAACGCGAAAGTCGAAGAGCTGTTCATGGCGACTTTGGCCGCCAAGCGCCAGAATAAGCACGAGCGGGTATTCGCGACCGAACAGACCTGCCAGATCTGCCACGCGAAGGAACATGCCGTCTGGTCGCAGTCCGGCCATGGCCGTGCGTATCGGGGCCTGCAGGAAGTCAACAAATCGTTCGACCCGGAATGCCTGATCTGCCATACCACCGGCTTTGGACAACCGGGCGGGTTTATCAGCGAGATTGACACACCGGAACTCAAGAACGTGCAATGCGAAATGTGCCACGGGGCACGCCAAGCACATTCCCAAAACCCGCAAGGGGGATTCGCGAAGGAGGCCCACGCGGCCTGCGGACGGTGCCACGTCAAAAAACACAGCCCAAAATTCAATTTCAGCCGGTATTGGCCCCGAATCCGCCATTGATTTTTTCTGCAGAAGAGATGGCGCAAAGGCCCTTTTTTTTCATATAATAGAAGTAACACCAATCTTATTGGGAGAGTTCATGAAATACGCCACAGCGTTAATGGTTGCCTGCATGCTTTTAATCCCCTCCGGCGGGTCCACCCAGGAAGGCCAAGCCCCGAAGGTCAAATTGGATAAGGTGCCCGGAATCGAGGGCAAATATCAACTGGTGGGCAAAACCGACGGCCTCAAAGGGGCCCGGCAGATCGAAATGCTGGAGTTCTTCAATTACTCCTGCGGCCATTGTTACCATTTTCTGAAATCGTCCCAGCGGCTCCATAAAAAATTCAAGGGAAAACTCCTGCACAAAAAATCGCCGATTTACTGGGGCAAGCAAAACCCCTATCCGGCGATGGCGTTTTACATTTCCGACGAGCAGGGAGTGGAAGAGAAATTCACCCAGGAGCTGTTTAACACCAATTTCGAGTTGCAAATCAACATCTTCCAGCCGCGGGTCATTAAACTTCTGGCCCGGGATTATGGTATCGAAAAGGAAATGATGGAAGGCATGAAGTCGGCCAGCATCAAGACCAAGGTACAACAGTCGCTGGCCTTGTGGGAAAAATACCAGGGCGAGGAAACGCCGACGGTGATCATTAACAAAACCCTCAGAGTGTCGCCGAGAATTTCCGGGGGCAGTATCGACAAGATGACGGACAATCTGGAAGTTATTTTTAACTCGATTCTCAAACCATAATACTGAATACAATGCACTCAATCCGCCGCCGAAAATTTTTATGGGGAATAACTTTCGTTTTTCTCGCATTGGTTTGGACCAACCCGTTGGGGATTCAATCCAGCGGACCGTTCCAGGACCGTCCCGCCCACGCCGGATTTTTCAACCACGATCTGGAAATATTCGAGGAAGTGATGCAGTTGGTGGCCGGCAATTACGTGTACCCGCCCGATTACAAAAAACTGTTCACCGCCGCGATTGCCGAAATGATCCTCCAGGTGGAAAAAGAAAACCTTTCCGTGTCCCCCGTCTATTCCGGGCAGGTGCTCGAGAAAAACGGCAAGCAGTACAGCTACCGTTTGACCTTCAACAAAGATGAAAACATGCAGGCCCTGCGTGGAGTTTTCGATTTCCTGCAACGTGAGTTCCAGGGCAAAGTGTCCAAAAAAGATCTGGAGAGGGCGAGCATCCTCGGCCTGATGGATTCCCTGGACCCCTATTCGGTTTACATGAACCCGCAGGAATTTGAAGCGTCCATGCGGGACACCGAGGGCCAGTACGGAGGGGTGGGCATGGTCATCACCTTGGTGGACAACAAATTGACCGTGGTGCGGATCATCAAAAACTCCCCCTCGGCCCGGGCGGGCATTCTCGCCGAAGACATCATTACGCGGGTGGACGGGCAGGAAGTGAAGGGCCTGCAGATTCAGGAGCTGGCTGCCAAGCTGAGGGGCTACCCCAACACCCAGGTGGAGATCGATGTCTACCGGCCCTCCACCAAGGTGACCCAGCTGACCACACTGACGCGTGAAATTATCTCCATCGAAACGGTTCAATATAAAAACCTGGGGGACCACACGGGGTACATCCGCATCAGCAGCTTTTCCAAGCAAACCAACGACCAGCTGGAAGAAGCCCTCGAACAGGGAAAACGGGACGATATCCAGGCGCTCATTCTGGACCTGCGCAACAACCCCGGCGGTCTGCTGAACCAATCCGTCAAGGTGGCCAGCCACTTCCTCGAGGAAGGGCAGTTGATCGTTTACACGCAGGGGCGCGACCGGGACGACAAGCAAACCTATGAAGCCCTGTACGACGAGCGTTGGAACAAAAAACCGCTGGCGGTGTTAATCAACAACCACAGCGCCAGCGCCTCGGAAATTGTCGCGGGTTCCCTCAAAGATTCCGGGAAAGCGCTGATCCTGGGAGAACACTCCTACGGCAAGGGATCGGTCCAGACTATTTTCCGCATGAGCGACGGGTCCGGCATGCGCCTCACCACGTCCAAATATTACACGCCTTCGGGCATCGACATCACCATCCACGGAATCCTTCCGGAAATTAGAATTGAGTGGGACATCACCGGCCTGGCCAACGATCCGCCGCCGGACAATAAAAAATCCGCCGGGATCCCGGCGGGCCGGACCATCGTGGTGAAGGAATCGGAGCTTCAGAAATTTCTAAAGAAAAAAGGCAAAACGATCAACGAGGAAACCGATCTGCTGGTGGATTTTGCTAAAATGGCCATCAACAATCCGCCTCAACCGAGCAAGGGCCACGCCCTGGCCAAAGCGAGAGAGCTGGCGGAAGACATACACCATTATTGAACCTTAAACCCGTGCCGGGTGGTCTTGGACTGGAGTGAAGCGGTAATGAACATCATCGATATCGATTACGACCAAGGGATCGTCAAAAGCGATTTCAAGGAGTGGCAGATTGTGTGCAACGATGCCAACAAATTCCTGTTATTGC
>JAPUGN010000213.1 GCA_027298165.1 Nitrospinota bacterium | reverse complement strand
TACAATCGGGCGGCGCGCATGATCGAAATCATGGAACGCGAGGGCGTGGTCGGGCCTTCGGACGGAATCAAACCGAGAGATGTGTATGTCAAACCGATATCCTTTGAGACTTTTGATTAGAATTTTCTGCGCTCTCAGTGTATCGGTTGTTTTGGTGTTCGCGGCTCCTTCCCATTCCGCGATTTACAAATGGAAAGACGAAAACGGTAAAATCCACTTTACCGACAGCCCTTCCAAAATCCCTCCCCAATACCGTAAAAAAGACGAGCTGGAAACCATGAAGGGTGGGCCGAAGGTGGTCTCGAATCCGGTGAAGCTGCTGGTTCCCGAAAAGAAGTTGGGCACCCATGTGATCCAGGCCAAGCCCCTTCCCGGCGGCCTTTACATGGTGAAGGTGGTCATCAACGGCACTATCCACGCTGATTTGCTCGTTGATACGGGTGCCTCTATAGTGGTCCTGTCCAACCGCCTGGGCGAACGCCTGGGAACTCTGTACAATACCAACCTCCCCCAAATGGAATTCCAAACCGCCGGGGGTAAAGTGAAAACCCCGCTGTTTATTCTGGATTCACTGCAATTGGGGAGCGTCACGGTCCACAATGTTGAAGCCACCACTAATCCGAATTTAGAGGGAATGGACGGTTTGTTGGGGATGTCCTTCCTGGGGGAATTCAAAATGGAAATGAACCGGGAGCATGCGTGGTTGCTTCTGAAACCTTACGCCAAAAAGGGAGAGGAATTGTGGGACGGGAAAAACGCAAAATGGTGGCGGAAAAAATATGACAACTACGCGGGAACCCTGCGCCATTATCAACGTCTCGAGTATAAGGCCCGCGGGAATTTCCCAGAGCACCAGAAGATCATAAAAATGATCGGGCATTACGAAAAACTCCACAAAGCCCTGGAGCGCCGTGCGGATCGGGTCAAACTCCCCAAATATTACCGCGCTTACCCGTGAACCCCCCCCCGGAGAAGATTACCTCCTCCCAAAAATGTTTTCCTGTATATTAGCGAAGCCCAATCCTAATCGCCGTTGCCAGTGAGAAATCATGACTGTTGAGGCCGATGAGAAATCCTTGGATAAAACTCCACCTCCTTCGGAAGCGCCGGTTCTATTGATTTTGTTGGGGGCCAGTAATCTGGCACGCGGGTGCTTCGCGCTGGGCCGGCATATGCAGGCCTGTTTGCATCCCCGGCCGGTGGAAGTGATGATCGCGACCGGTCCCGGCCGCGGGTACTGCGTTCCCGGAGGATTGTTGACCGTGGTCTACCCTCCCATCCAGTCGAGCCGAATTTTCGAGGCGGCGCGGGAGAAATTTGCCTCCGGTTACCGGGTGATCGCTCTGGTCACGGACATCGGCAACGATATCATGTACGGCGTTTCGCCGGAGGCATTGATCGAGACCCTGCATCAGATATTCACCCGGCTTCAGTCGATGCGTGCGGAGATTTTTTATACGCCGATTCCGCAGATTTTTGAAACAGGGATCCACCCGGCTCTGTTCCATGTGCTGCGGACCGTGTTGTTCCCCGGATCACGTGTGTCTTACGATCAGACTCAGAGAGCTGTCGGGCGGGTCAACCGGTTCCTGCAAGACGCGGCGACGAATCACCTTCGCCTTGTGCCCGATATGGACCGGTTCACCGGAATGGATGAAATTCATTACAGCGTGTTCCACGCTTCCCATGCCTGGACGTATATAGCCGAGAGGATGCTGAGTCCATTCGGGATATCGGTTCCCCGGGCGCTCACGTTCCCGGAAATGGTAAGATCGTATGGGGCGGATATATGGAAATTGGTTTTTACGGATTTTACGGGCCTCATAAAAAACCAACCGAATTATTATTGATTACAAACGACGCGATGGGTCTTCTTCGTTGGGTTTACAAGATGGCCGGCCTGGTTCTCATTCAGCTGGGAGCGGGGTTGATGGGCTTGGTGGCGGTCATTCTCCTGCTGCCATTTCGCAAAGCCCGCTATTTAATAATCACCCGCATCATGAATCTGTGGGGCCGACTGTGCTGTGGGGTGTTGAACATCCGCATTCACCGGGAGGGTTCGGCGGCGAAGGACCCCAGGGGTGCGCTGATTGTTTCCAACCATATCGGCTCCGCGGATATATTCATCCTCGCCGCGTGTTTCAATACATTTTTTATATCCAAAAGCGATGTGCAGTCCTGGCCGGTAATCGGACAGCTGGCCAAACTGGGCTCCACGATTTTCATTGATCGCACCCAACGCACGCAAGTCTCCGGCATGGTGCGGGATCTCACCGAGCGACTACGTTCCGGATTTTCCGTAGCCTTGTTTCCGGAAGGCAGCGCCACCCTGGGACACCGAGTGGAGCCTTTTAAATCCTCCGCGTTCGAATCGGTGGTGCAAGCGGGCGGGGCTGTGGTGCCGGTGGTGATCCGCTTTGAGGATGGCGAGAATCCTTCGGTGGCCTGCTGGCCAGATAGCATGACCTTCATGGAACATATGACGAATATCCTAAGGCATTCCCGGCTGGATGTGCGCGTATGCGTTTTGCCCGCGGTGGAGGGAGAGCTCGACCGCCGCGCCTTCGCGAAAAAAAGCTGGAAACTCATCAGCGATAAATTCGAGGGAACCCGCAATACCGCGGTGGAATGATTGTTAGATTCCACGGCGGCCCGCGGTTCAATTCCGAATCTTTTTTTTCCTGAGAACTTGAATTCCAAATCCCCTGCCGGAAAAGGGTTCAGCTCCGAATTGTTTTTCCAATTTGTAATTTTGAATAATCCATTGGTAAACGTTTTGAGCGTAGTCCCGCCCGAAATACCGGGCGCCTAAAATAGAAGAATCCACATCCACCAGCAGGATATACGGGCTGGATGTCTCTTGGAGAGACTGGAGATACCCCTGGTCTCCCCTCAGGGCCGCGACATAAGGGTTGAAATTAGTAAGGGGAAGTGGATGGGGATGGCGTGACAAATAATTGATTATACTGCCAGAGGGAATCGTCGCAATTTGGATTCCCGGTTCGAGTTGGCGATCCAGGTAATCCAAAACTCGATTTACAATGACCCCTCTTTTTTCCAAAGCCGGATCGTAATCCAAAAGAAGATCCCGGCCTTGGGACACCGGAAGGGTTTTGAATTGATAAACCTGGTATTCCAGCTTTAGATGGCCCCCTATAAAGAAAAGAACCAGCACGAGCGCGGCTTGCTGGTAAAAACCCGATTGAATTTTGACTGTTTTTAAATATTCTGGAATAACGAACAAAACCGTATGAATCACCAGGAGAGTAGCGGGTAAAGCAAGCGCAAAGCCGTAATGGAAAACATGCGCATTCAAAAATATTTTCAACAAAAGAAGCGTGCAAAATACAGAAAAGACCATCATAAATAAATCGTTGTTTCTGCGTCGGTTTTCATTCGTTGCCCGAAACAGGTGATAGGCGTAAAATCCGGTACTCAAAATGGAAAGCAAAGGAAGAGGCCGGCCCAGATAGAGCCATGGGATTTCCTTGAATACGATGAACATCGCTCCTGCCAGGGAAATCAGAAAAAACAGGGGAAGCGGTCTGAGGTGCCGCAAGGGACCCGACAACAGAAAGTCAATTCCTATGATAAGACCCAGGACAGAAACCAGCACAAAGAAATACTTCAAAAGCTTAAGAAGATTAATTGTGGGGTAGTCCAATCCCAATATCCATTGATTGAGTTTATAGGATTTTAACGAAGCGACATCACCCAGAAATGAGAACGGATTCGGTACAATTTGAAGTGTCTCTTTGAGCGGCATCTGTGTCCAAAAATAGGCGTAGAAAAAAAAGATGGGAATCGAAAATCCTGCCAGCACAAAAAGTGCTTCCCGGATAGCTGCCGGTCTTTTGGGCCGGCGTTGATACCATGAACTCAGCAATCCTGAGAATAGGGAAAACGCCAAAGCATAAAATACCTCCATCTTGGTCAAATAAACCAATCCCACAAC
>JAPUGN010000212.1 GCA_027298165.1 Nitrospinota bacterium | reverse complement strand
AGACGCATATCGATTTCATGGGTAACTTCAGTACGGCCCTCATGTTCTCCGTCCTGTTGATCCTGGCCGGGTTGGTGTCCGACTTCATGCACGGAGGACTCAAGTTCGGCATTGATTTTGCGGGCGGGACCCTGGTGCAGTTGAAATTTGAAAACCCCCCGTCGATCGAGTCGATCCGTTCCGGCCTCAAGGAGATCGGGCTGGCCGACAGCACCATCCAGGAGTTCGGTTCCCCCGACACCATTCTGATCCGCGTGGAACGGTCCGAAGGCAAGCTGGAGGAAATGGGGACGGCCATCAAGGAGTCGCTGGAGCAAACCAAGGGGTTCTCCGGAATCATCGTCGAACGGGTCGAGATGGTGGGACCCAAGGTGGGTAAGGACCTCCGGCAGAAAGCTATGCTTTCGATCATCTACGCCATTATCGGGATCGTCATTTATATTTCATGGCGGTTCGAATTCCAGTACGCCATCGCCGCCATCATTGCTCTGGTTCACGACGTCCTGATTACCATGGGCGCGTTTTCGGTGCTGGATAAGGAGTTCACTCTGGTGCTGGTGGCGGCGTTTCTCACCATCATCGGTTATTCGTTGAACGACACCATCGTTATCTTCGACCGCATCCGCGAAAACACCCGCCGCAAAAGTAAGGAACCACTGCGCGACCTCATCAACACCAGCATCAACCAGACCCTCAGCCGGACCCTGCTGACCTCCGGCACCACCCTGCTGGTGGTGGCCGCCCTGTTTTTTCTCGGCGGTGAAATCATCCACGACTTTTCGTTCGCTCTGCTGGTCGGGGTGGTTATCGGGACCTATTCCTCGATCTTCATCGCCAGCGTGTTTCTCGTCTACTGGGACTCCCGCGCCCATCCCAAACGGGCCTAAAAGAGTTATTAACCACAGATAAAAAGGGATAAAACACAGATCCTTCGCTGGCGCTCAGGATGACAAGGCGTTGGGTTGACTGTCATTCTGAGGAGCGAAGCAAGTCTGTCGTCCTGAGCCCTTCGACAAGCTCAGGACAGACTCCGCCGAAGGAAAGAATCTGTGTTTTAGGCTCCCCCTTGTAAAGGGGGCCGGGGGGATTCTTCCTTTAATATTTGCAAAAATCCCGGTTAGCGTGCTACATTCGACTCCATAAACTTTATAAATATTATTTTGGCGGCATATGAGCGAAGCAGACGAGAAGCGGGAAAAAGAACAAATCCAATTGAAGGCTCTGGTCGAACTCCAGAAAAAAGACAATGATATCAATGATCTCAAAAAATCCATGGGGATCATTCCCAGCCAGATCGCCTCAGGCCAAAAAGAATTGGAAGGTAAAAAGAGCAAGCTGAACCACCTGCAGGCGGAAATCGATTCCCTCAAAAAACAGCGGAACCAGCTGGAGCAGGACGCCAAGACCGAGGCCGACCACATGGCCAAAACCAAAATCAAGCTCCCCGCGGTAAAGACCAACAAGGAATACACCGCCATCCTGGCCGAAACCGACGCCATCAAAACCAAGATCACCGAAATCGAGGACAAAGAACTGGAGATCATGGAACTGTTGGATGCCAAGGAGCTGGAAATTCCCGGCCTCGAGGCGGAGTTCAAGAGCGAGGAAGCACAATTTATTCAGTACAAACAGAAAAAGGAAACAGAGCTGGCGCGCGTCCGTCAGGAACTGGAAGAGGCGCAATCGCAACGTGCCGGATTGGCGAAGGAGACCGACCCGAAATTCGTTTCCCATTACGACAAAGTTTATAGATCCCGCGAGAATCTGGCGGTGGTCGAAATCAAGGGAGAGACCTGCCAGGGCTGTTACCAGAACCTTCAGCCGCAGGTGGCTCTGGAAGTGCGGACCGGGGAAAAGGTGCATCATTGCCAGTCCTGTGACCGGTTCCTGTATTTCATTCCCGAACCGGAACCCCAAACCGAATCGGCAGTGCCGAAGTAGACCAGGCAGTCGCTGTTCCGGCCTTCGGGTCGGGAGAGAGGAAAGTCCGGGCTCCACAGGGCAGGATACTCCGTAACGCGGAGTGGGGGCGACCCTAAGGAAAGTGCCACAGAAAAGACACAGCCTACCCGCAGAAGTTCGCTTCTCCGGCGGCAATGGTGAAAAGGTGGGGTAAGAGCCCACCAGTATCCCCGGTGACGGGGGTAGCTTGGTAAACCCTATCCGGAGCAAGATCAAATAGGAAAGTGCTTGAGGGCGGCCCGCCCGATGCTTTCGGGTTGATCGCTCGAGCCTGCCGGCAACGGCAGGCCTAGATTGATGACTGCCGCCTCTCACGAGGAACAGAACCCGGCTTACCGGTCTACTTCGGCTCCTCCCGGAGGGGGAACGGGCTAACCGTTGCCCCCCGAACAATATCGTTGAGCGCAAATCACGGTTTTCAGTTTACCGGTGGCGGTTCGCCAACCAGCCTGAGGCTGGACGCCATTTTGAAAACCTTCCCATTTTTTTCCGCATAGCCCATACCTGTCACCCTGAGCCTGTCGAAGGGGGACAAGTTTCCCACCCTCTTAAATTTTTCTTAACTTAAATCAAACTTCAGTTTCAGTTCTTTGAGTTGTTTGGTGTCGATTTCGGAAGGGGCTTCGGTCATGAGACACGTGGCTTTCTGGGTTTTGGGGAAGGCAATCACGTCCCGGATCGAGGCCGATCCGGTGAGGATCATCGCAATACGGTCGAGCCCGAAGGCGATGCCGCCGTGCGGCGGTGCGCCGTACTGCAAGGCTTCCAATAGAAAGCCAAACTTGGCTTCGGCTTCTTCTTTGTCGATGCCCAGCAGTTTGAACATTTTCTGCTGAACGTCGCTCTGGTGGATACGGATACTGCCGCCGGCGATCTCGTTGCCGTTCAGCACCAGATCGTACGCCCGCGCGCTGAGGGAGCCCGGATCGCTCTCCATTTTGTCGAGGTCTTCGGCCCTCGGCGCGGTGAACGGGTGGTGCATGGCGACGTAGCGTTTTTCCTCCGCATCGTATTCCAACAGGGGAAACTCGGTGACCCACGCCAGGCAGATTTTCGATTCGTCGATCAGGTTGAGCCGTTTGCCGATATCGAGCCTGAGATGGGCCAGCGCATCCGCCACCACTTTCGGCGTGTCGGCAATGAACACGAGGGTATCGCCCACTTCGGCGCCCAGCTTCGACATCATGGCGTCGAGCATTTCTTTTTTGAAAAATTTGGTGATGGGCGACTGCAAACCGTCGGCGTTGACCTTGATCCACGCCATGCCTTTGGCACCGTAAGTTTTGGCGAGGTCCGTCAGATCGTCGAGGGCCTTGCGCGACAACAGCTCACTGCTTTTCCTGGCGTTGAGCGCGCGAATCTGGCCGCCCTTTTTCAATACGTCGGCAAATACCTTAAACTCCGTGCCCGCCACCGTGTCCGTCAGGTCGACGATTTCCATGCCGAACCGCAGATCCGGTTTGTCGCTGCCGAAGCGGTCGATGGCGTCCTGATACTTGAGGATGGGAATCGGCGTTTCGATGGTGATGTCCATCGTTTCCTTGTAAATGGCGGCCATCATGGTCTCGACCAGCTGAAACAATTCCTCTTCGTCGATAAACGACATCTCGATATCGATCTGGCTGAACTCCGGTTGCCGGTCTTGACGGAGGTCCTCGTCGCGGAAGCATTTGACGATCTGAAAGTAGCGGTCCATGCCGGCGACCATCAGAATTTGTTTGAACAATTGCGGCGACTGCGGCAGGGCGTAAAACTTTTCCGGGTTGAGGCGACTCGGCACCAGATAGTCGCGTGCGCCTTCCGGCGTGCTTTTAGTCAGGATCGGCGTTTCCACCTCGGTGAAACTGTTCTCATGCAAGACCCTCCGTACCGTCCGCGTGATCTCGTCGCGCAGTTTCAAATTGCGTAGAAGGGTGGCGTTGCGCAGATCGAGGTAGCGGTACTTGATACGCAACACTTCGGAAACCTCCTTGTCGTCCCATCCCTGAAACGTCTGCGTCTGCGATTTGTTGA
>JAPUGN010000211.1 GCA_027298165.1 Nitrospinota bacterium | reverse complement strand
AATATCGGTCAGGCGGACACCGAATTTGTCGTTGACGACAACCACTTCGCCGCGGGCCACCAGCTTGTTGTTGACCAGTACTTCCAGCGGTTCGCCCACCAGTTTGGTCAATTCGATCACCGAGCCCTGGCCCAGTTGCAGTAAATCGTTGATCAGCAGTTTCGAACGGCCCAATTCCACGGTTACGGTCAGCGGGATATCCAGGATCAAATCCAGATTTTTGGTTTCTTCCCGGGTCAATTCCCCGGTACCGGACTGCCGTTCCTGGGTATTGTCCAGGTTATCGATATCTTCCAATGCTTCCAGATCGTCCTGATGTTCTGCCATAACGATTAATCCTTTTGAAGAACTTTGGTAATTTGAACGGCTTTCATACCTCGCGAGACACCGGAATAGCCTCGGAATTTAGTGATCCCCTCGATGCTGATGTGCAAAGGGTCCGACACATCCTTGCCCAGCATTATCACCTCGTCTACCTTGAGTCCCAGCAAATCTCTGGGAGTCAATTCAACCTGCCCCAACTCCGCCACCAGTTCGACCTCGGTGTGCATCAACTCGCCGCGCAGGCGGTTGATCCATACCTGATCCACTTCCATCTGTTCGCTCTGGAAGTTGGCTTTGAGTTTGTTGATGATGGGTTCGACCATGGAATAGGGAATACAGATGGTCACCGTTCCGGATGAGTTTTCCATTTCGATATCGAACACGATGACCAGCACCACATCCGTGGGAGGAACAATCGCCGCAAACTGTGGATTGACCTCGGAGCGGACATAGGTGCAACTGAGGGGATGCACGGTTTTCCAGGCGCGCTCCCAATCCTCCAGTGCGGTCTGGACCACGTTCCGGGTCATGCGGGTTTCAATGGCGCTGAAATCCCGGCCCAAGATATTGATATCCGAGGTTCCCGTGCCGCCAAAAAAGTTGTCGACGAAGGAAAACACCAGGCGGCTTTCGATCACCATCAGGCCGAACCCGCGCAGGGGTTCCATGCGAAACACATGCAGGCTCGAGGGCACCGGTAACGACCGCAGAAATTCGCCGAATTTGAGGGAATCGGTGGACACGGCGCTGATATCGGCCGATTTCCGCATTAAGCTGGAAAAGGAGTTCCGGAACAACCTCGAAAACATCTGGTTGATGATGTCCAGAGTCGGTAACCGTCCGCGAACGATTTTCTCCTGGCTGGTCAGGTCGTAGGGGACCACGCCGATGACTTCTTCAGGAACATCGGTCTCCGTTTCAACAAAACCGTCGCCGACGCCCCGCAACAGCGCGTCCACTTCTCCTTGTGATAAAACCTGACTCATCTTTTCCGACCTCTATCCATTCTTTGACCGGTCGCCCCGGCTCATTGAATTAAAAATTCTGAGAAATACACCTCCCGGACATGGCCCATGGCCAGAAACCGGTTGACCCGTGTGGTGATCTCATCTTTCAATTTGAATTTGCCTTGGATCGAGTACACCTCCTCGAACGTTTTACTGCTCAGCAGAACCAGGATCGAGTCCATGATTCTCTGCCGATTGTCCTCCACTTCCGGCTGGACCTCCGGGTTGTTCAACTCCAGAGTGACCGCCACTTTCAAAATGCGGCTGCCCTTGGCCTTGGCCAGGTTCACCACAAAAGGCTCCAGCGGAACCATGACCCCGACGGTCAGCGGTGCCGGCCGGGTGCTGGCGGTTGGAACCTGCCCGGGAACAGCCGAAACCGATGGCGCCGGAACGGGAGATTTTTCGGAAATCAATTCCTGTGCAAAATAACCTCCGGCACCGGCGATCAGAATCAGTACCCCCACCAGCAGGATATTCGTAAACGAATTTCGCGGGGCCGGCCCCACTGGAATTTTTTCTAAAACCGGTTGTTCCTCTGCCATGAATCAGAGTCTCCCTTTCTCGATCATCCAAGACACCATACTTTTACATTATAAAACCATCTTATCCATATCCAAAATGGCAGACAGGATGAATTCTCATCGCATTTCAGTCTGCCTTCTCAGCGCTCCAGGGTATTCCGCAAGCTGAATTCGGGAGTGCGGATTGATTACAGATATCAACAGGTTACAGCATTATAGTTCTTTCACGGTAAAAACCTCCTAATACTTGAGTATCTGTCTATTTTTAACGCAGATATCCTGCCTATGCTTTTTTTTAATGCAGAATATTTTCTCCTGAGCACCGCCCCGAAATCTTCCGCTGGGTCATAGCTTTATTTTAAATTATTGAAAATAAAGCCGTTAATTAAATTCTAAGGGACCGGCGGCCGCCTTTTTCCAACTTGGTACGGGAATTGTAATAATCCCTTATGAATCTGTATCCCCTTTTGAATCCTGTCCCCCTCTTCAGAGGCGGCCAGGTTCCCTAGCCAGCAACAGGTTCATCCCGATAAGCGGTTCGATCGGTCCAATTATATTTTTAAGGAGACAGCTTGAATGAAAAAAATTGAGGCAATCATCAAACCTTTCAAACTGGATGAAGTCAAAGACCAGCTCAATGAGAAGGGTGCTTTTGGTATGACCGTGACCGAGGTCAAAGGTTTCGGCAGACAGAAAGGTCACACGGAACTGTATCGGGGAGCGGAGTACACCGTCGATTTTTTACCGAAAATCAAGCTTGAAATCCTGGTCAAAGACGATCAGCTCGAAGAAATTATCCAGGTCATCATGCAAGCGGCACAGACGGGCAAAATCGGGGATGGAAAAATTTTCGTGAGCGATCTTGAGGATGTGATTCGGATCCGGACCGAGGAGCGCGGCGAGGACGCGATTTAACGGAAGGTTGCACTTACCCGGAAAAACCGGGCGGATACCGTTCCTCAAATCCCGAATGAACAAAATTTCAATGGACCCCAATTAATTTTTTGTAAGGAGAACAATTCAATGCAGATGCAATTTCGGTCGCAAACGTTGATCGTTTTAATTTTCATGGTACTGGCGGTATTCGCTCCCGGCCTGGCGCTGGCGGAGGAAGCCCCGGTTCTCAATTCAGGCGATACGGCGTGGATGCTGACGGCGACCGCTCTGGTGCTTTTCATGACCATCCCCGGCTTGTCACTGTTTTATGCCGGGATGGTACGGAGCAAGAACGTCCTTTCGGTGCTGATGCAGTGCTTTGCCATCACTTCCCTCATGACGGTGTTGTGGGTCATTTACGGCTACAGCATAGCCTTCGTTGGCCCCGGCGAATATTGGGGCGGGCTGTCCAAGATGTTCCTGAAAGGGGTGACGGTCGACTCGCTCAGCGGCACCATTCCCGAAACCGTATTTATGACGTTTCAGTTGACTTTTGCTATAATCACGCCTGCCCTGATCGTCGGCGCGTTTGCCGAGCGCATGAAATTCTCCGCCATACTGATTTTCATGGGCCTCTGGTTCACCATCGTTTACGCCCCCGTATGCCACTGGGTGTGGGGCGAGGGCGGATGGCTCGGAGGCCTCGGCATTCTGGATTTTGCCGGGGGAACCGTCGTGCATATCAATGCCGGGATCGCCGGTCTGGTGGCCGCGATCGTCCTCGGCAAGCGCAAGGGATATCCTGAAAAACCCATGCCTCCCCATAATCTCGGCTACACCCTGATGGGTGCTTCCATGTTGTGGGTCGGCTGGTTCGGTTTCAACGCCGGTAGTGAACTGGCGGCCGATGGCACCGCCGGCATGGCCATGGCGGTCACCCAAATCGCCACCGCCACCGCGGCATTGGGCTGGATGTTCTGTGAATGGGTGGGCCATGGCAAACCCAGCGTGCTGGGGATCTCCTCGGGTGCCGTCGCCGGACTGGTCGCCATCACCCCGGCCTCGGGGGCCGTAGGTCCCATGGGCGCACGGGCCATCGGAGCCGCCGCGGGTGTAGGCTGTTTCATCGCATCGACCAAAATCAAAC
>JAPUGN010000210.1 GCA_027298165.1 Nitrospinota bacterium | reverse complement strand
CCACCACCGATGCCGCGACCTCTTTGCCGCGGGTATCGAACGCGCCGTTGCACCCGACAAAATAGAGATACTCGGTAGGATTATTTTTGTCCCACTGTTTCACGCCGAGTCCTGCGGCCCAACCGGCGCGCTGGTCACTGGGGAATCCCCAGGGGTTGCTGTGGGTTTCCAGCGATTTGAACGCGGCAGTCAGTTCCTTCGGATACCGGTCGTCCATCATCACCAGTCCCTGGCGCAGGTCGATTATCTTGTTGACGTATTCGATCATCACCGGGCATTCCTCTTCGCAGGCACCGCAGGTGGTGCACGACCAGACCGTTTCGTCGTCGATACTGCCACCCATCAACGCGGCACCCGCTGGCGCATCGCCCGCGCCGGCCAGCGAGACGCTGGACCCGGCTAAAAGAAGACGCGGAGTTTCCCGGTTCAAATGATCGCGCAGATCGATGGTCAATTGTTTGGGTGACAGCGGTTTGCCGCTGTTGAGCGCCGGACAGAACACGTCGCACCGCCCACACTCGGTGCAGGTGTGGAGATCGAGTAGTTTCTTCCAGGAAAACTCCTCGATGCGGGTGACACCGAAGGTCTCTTTGCTTTCGTCTTCGAAGTCGATGCGGTGGAGTTGATTGCCGGTTTCCGTGACGTTGCCCAGAAACACGTTGGGAATAGACGTTATAATATGGAAATGTTTCGAACGCGGAAGCAGAACCAGAAACACAAGGATGCTGAGAATATGCGTCCAATAAGCCGCGCCTAATATCGCAAATGACTCATCTATAGAAAAACTCATCATTCCAATTTTCGCCAGGGCAAATCCTAAAAAGTACGCGGCCGGTTCCCCTTCCTTGGGAAACATAGCAAGACGGTTAAGAGCACCATCATAAACAATATCCGAGATCATGATGGTAAGAATGAGTAATAGAATAAGTATCGCCTCGCCGGACAGGGTGAGACGCTTGGGCTTTGTCACCAACCTTCGAAACAGGGCATAGCAGCAAGCCAGGGTTACCAATAAAACAACACCATCTTTGACAATGATGTACCCGGCAACGATAAAATCATATGGATTAAAACTATACTCAGCAAATTCAAAAAGCAGATACGTATCAAGCCCGTCTAAAAGAGAAGGATATAGACCCAATATGAAAAACTGGAGGGCGCGGACCAAAAGAATCAGGAATCCCCAGAAGATAAGGGCGTGCATCCAGCCTGCGGAACCATCCTTGAACATTTTGGATTGGGCAAAAGCAATGCGGAGGGTGTTCCACAATCTTTGGACGGGCCGGTCCAGCCGGTTTTCCCCGGCGGCCCGGATCAACACCCGGAGCTTAGGCCAAAGCGCCCATAGAAAAGTGGTGAAAGCAATCAGAGTCAGGCCCAATAGAATCCATGTTCCAAGAGGTATCGGTGGCCGCCAAGGCGGGGTAACGATCAGAGTATGACTGCATGCAATTAAATGGAGCATTGCGGGATAACCGGGCCTTCCTGAAAGGGGTTTTCCGCCAGGGCCCTTGAGGACAGGATCTGGGTTCAATTACAGTTGTTTTCGCTTACCCCTGTGATATATTGAATTAAAGGGGAATCATAGTTTTTATTCCAAATCGCCCAGCAAAAGGTGGCAGCGTGATGTCCGGAAAACGCAACTATGTCAGATATTTATTATACATGATTGGCGCCGCGGCTCTGATTTTTGCCGCCGGTCCCGCAGGCGCCATCAACACCGACGACGCCTTTCCGATGCATCAGGAAAACCCGCATCCGTCGCTCAACAAGCATCCCCTGCTCCATATTCCGGCCGAGGAATATCGCACTCACAATCCAAATCTTACGGATGAGATCAACGAGCCGCACCCCTATCCGGATTATCTGAAAAAATTTCCGCAACGCGGCCGGTTTCCGGTGTATTACTATCAGCTTCTGGAGGTGGACCCGGACGACCAGGTGCAGAGCAAGGTATTTGACAGCGAGGCCTTCAAACGGGCACGGCGGATCGGAGTGGTCTTTTTCGAAAATAAAACCCAGGGACTGGGCAAGGATAAAAATGCCGGCTATCTGGTCGCCAACCAGTTTTCGGACGAATTGCAGTCGGTGAAACAACTGTCGATCATTTCCCCGACCCGGATGCTGGAGGAATTCCAGTTGAAGATGATCACCACACCGGACCAGGCACCCGGATCGGAAAGCGATCCCAATCCTTCTGGCCCACCCGCCTCGAAACCGGGTTACGATTTACCTTATTCCAAAGAGAAGTTTGACGCTGTCCTGATCGGCACCGTCACCCGGTACACCAGCCGGTACCGCAACCATTCGGGCCGCCCGGACACCAGCGAAGGTGCCGGGGTGGAGTTCGGAGTGTACCTGATCAGCACCCAGACCGGGGAGGCCATCTGGGGAGCCCAGTTTACGGGATCGCAGACCGTCTCGATGAGCAATATCTTTTCGGCAAAAAATCGGTGGCTGGACAAACAGGATTTTTCCCGCCATGCCATCAAAAAAGTGTTGAAGGATTTTCGCGATATGGCAAACTCGGAGTAAACCCTTTACGGAACTAAGGACCATGAACGAAAGCTTTGATTCCCATTCCACCCATGAGGCACCCGATTCCCACCCGGAGAGCCAGAAGAAAAAGAAGCTTTGGAAAAACCTTTTCATTCTAAACCTCTGCGTGACGATCCTGCTGGTCAGTATTTTCTGGGTTCCTCTGAAGCTGGAGCAAATCGATGGTTTTCTGGCATCCCCCAGCGTCAACCAGAAAAAAGGCGGTCCCGCCCAGCCTTCCCGCGGGGCGCAAGTGATTGCCGGGGTGAATCCCAACCTGATTGCAGCGCAAAGCATTGTGATCGATGCCACCAACGAGGATCATTGGACTTATTTTGATTTCTCGCGGGGCCGGCAGGTGAAAATCCACGATCCCTCTTCCCTGGAATGGGACTTGGCCTTTCGCCGCGGTAAAATCATTTCCAACGGAGGCGCCACCAACAAGTTTGGCCAGGCGGGGCTGATGGATCTGGGAGAAGTCTCGTTCGACGCGGTGGATAGCGTTCCTTTAAAGGATTTTGTTGTCGATCAGGCCACACGCACCCAAGCGGAGAACTCCGTCCTGGTGAATTGGTACAAGTACAATTACATCAGCCACAAACTGACCGCACGGAAAAACATATACGTCATGCGCACCTCAGACGGCAAGTTCGCCAAGATCCAGTTTTTGAGTTTCTATTGTGCGAACAAACAGCCCGGCTGCATCCAGATGAAATACGCGTATCAGGACAAGGGCACTAAAAGTTTTCTGAAGGATAATAGCGGCTCGTTCGCCTCGCCTGTGGTAGTCGAAAGCCCTAATATATCAAAGTCTTAGGGATAACTCCCGCAAGCCGGACCCGGTCCCCGCAAGCGCCTCCTCCGGTCCCTTCCGCACCGGCTTAAAAACAAAAGGTGAACCTGCCCGACGGGTATGGTAAATTCCAATATTTGCCGGACCCGTCGCGCGCGGCGGTTGCGGACCAAATCCCATTATCTGTACAACCCAAAGCAGAATCAGGAGTTTTATATTTATGGCAAATTTAAAGGGAATTTTGTTTAACCAGTATGCCGGAGAAGGGCTGAACCATCTGATCGAAGAGTTGCAGGACAAATACAAACCCAAAAAAGGACGGCGCTTCCATCACAACAACATCACTTATGAAATCAGCCGGCCGGTGTTGAACGAAAACTGCCTGGAGTTTGAAATCAGTTCCAAAATTCCTCAGGATGAGCTCCCCACGGTAAAGGACTTGAATACCTATTTCCAGGAAATCAAAAAGGTCCTCAACTCCCAAAAGAAAAAACCCCTTTCCCTTGAAATGGAAAATATCATCTGGGATTCCAAAAAGGAAACGGAGAAGGAAAGGGAGTATGTCAAGCTCCTCTACAGCTATCCGATGGAGGATTTGTATGACGACAAGGAAATTGTGAAACGGAGCCAAGCCATTGCCGAGGGTTCCTCCAAAGAGACGCTGCCGGATATTCCGGGCGGATTCACCACTCCCGGTAAAATCGCACTGATAATGGTCAGGGAGAAGATTCAGGAATACTGCGGGAACCATGTGGCCACCCTCATCGCAGCCAACAAAACAGTCCAGGAAAAATTAAAGAAGTAATCGAACCATGAATCCGTTCCGCTATTTTCGGGGAAGAGCCATGCAGATCATAGGCTTGGGGGCGCTCACCTACGTGGTCCTGATGTTTTTCACTCAAATGGGAATGGAGCCCCTGTTGTGGGGCTCCGTGGCCGGAGTCAGCTTCTTTTACGGTGGCACCCTGATCCTGGGAAAAAGCCAGGTTTGAGGTCACTCTCCTACCAACCAACCGGGTACTCATCATGCAGGAATTTTTAAAAAGACCGGGATTTATGGTCCCATCGGGGACGATGGGAGCCGACCTGAGCTACCTCCTCGCGGTGGTGTTCACCGTCCTCTTCCTGGTGGCCTGGTGGATGGCCAAAACCGGACAGAGTACCCGCCACCATAACCTCGCCCTTATCTCCATAGTCTTCCTGGTGACCTATTTTGTGGCGTATTACTATGCCCGCAACCTGGGAGCCCTTGCCGCTGAAGGAAAGGAAGGCTTCGGCGGCCCCCCCGAGTTTTACGACAACATATTTCGCCCCATTTTGTATTTTCATATTTTCTTAGTGATTCTGGGATTAATATCGGGTCCTTATATGATCGTGGAAGGGTTCCGATCCAGCCAGAAAGTAAATGGAAAATATATCCTTTCTGAAGGGAACTTGATGGCTGATCCCAAAAAGTTCATCCGTATCTGGCTGTGGATTCTGGGCCTGTGGCTGGTGGTGGAGGTACTTTGCCTGGTTCTCGGAAAACCCTGGCAGGCGCAACTGGCTTATTTTCTTATATTTCTGACCATTGCGGGGGTCGTAGGACTGGAAAATATCATTCAAAAAAAGCTCCCGGACGGC
>JAPUGN010000021.1 GCA_027298165.1 Nitrospinota bacterium | reverse complement strand
GTACTCAAGTCGATCAGTTTCAAACGCAATTCCTCGGTTGAGCCGAGGGCTTACACGTCTGACTTGAACAACCACCTACACACGCTTTACGCCCAATAATTCCGAACAACGCATGCCCCATTCGTATTACCGCGTCTGCTGGCACGAAGTTAGCCGGGGCTTCCTCTAGTGGTACCGTCATTGTGTTCTTCCCACTTGACAGAGCTTTACGACCCGAAGGCCTTCATCGCTCACGCGGCGTTGCTGCGTCAGGCTTTCGCCCATTGCGCAAAATTCCCCACTGCTGCCTCCCGTAGGAGTCTGGACCGTGTCTCAGTTCCAGTGTGGCCGATCACCCTCTCAGGCCGGCTAACCCTCGTCGCCTTGGTGAGCTGTTATCTCACCAACTAGCTAATGGTACGCGAACTCATCTTCAAACGGGGTTTGAGACCCCTTTGACCGCATTTCTTGTGAAACGTGGTCTTATCCGGTATTAGCTTAACTTTCGTCAAGTTATCCCAGATTCGAAGGCAGATTACTCACGTGTTACTCACCCTTGCGCCACTTTACTCATTCCCCGAAGGAAACTTTCTCGTTCGACTTGCATGTGTTAGGCACGCCGCCAGCGTTCGTTCTGAGCCAGGATCAAACTCTCCAGTTATCAAACTTAAAACTGAAAAAATTGTCCTTCAAAGTACAATAAACGTTGGCACCCGCAAAAATCATTTGGCACCTTTTAATTTCAAAGAGCGATCAAAACAAAGTCCAGCAATATATACCCGCTACAGGTTTTCGTCAACTAAAAAATAATTAATTGAGAAATTAAGGAGGGGCTCGGGAATCTCAAACAAACATGCTCCCGATATGGACCGCTGAATTCAAAGAACCTTTGCTTCGGTAGTGTCTCAATATAAAGACCTCGAACCCGAACAGCAAGGTTTATTTTCAGATATTTGGGAAATATATCAGCGGCACTTGCCCAATGGGCCGGGCCCTTCGTTTTCAGGGGCTTGTTTCCTCCATCGGGTCCAACTCAGGGTCGATCTGCAGGGCCTTCAGATTGTATAGATACTGATATAAACCCTTGTGGTCCATCAGCTCCTGGTGGGTCCCGGTTTCCACGATCCGGCCCCGGTCCAGCACCAGGATCTTGTCGGCATTGTGGATGGTCGACAGACGGTGCGCAATCACGAAACTGGTCTTGCCCTTCATCAGGCGCTCCAGCGCTTCCTGGATGAGTTTTTCGGATTCGTTGTCGAGCGACGAGGTGGCTTCGTCCAAAATCAGCAGGTGCGGGTTCTTCAAAATGGCGCGGGCGATGGCGATTCTCTGCCTTTGGCCCGCGGACAACCGAATTCCCTTTTCGCCGACGACGGTCTGGTAACCCTCCGGGCATTCGTTGATGAACGGATCGGCATTGGCCGACCGCGCGGCTTCTTTGATTTCATCCAGCGTGGCGTCCTCTTTGGCGAAGCGGATATTTTCCTCGATGGTGCCGCCGAATAACAGGGTCTCCTGCGGTACCAAACCGATCTGCCGCCAATAACTCGTCATTTGCACGTCGCGGATGTTGTGCCCATCCACGAAAATTTCCCCCGACACCGGATCGTAAAAACGGTGCAACAGGTGCGCGAGGGTGGTCTTGCCGCCGCCGCTGGGGCCGATCAATGCCACCATTTCCCCCGGCTCCACTGTTATGTTGAGGCCCTTGAGCACTGGCTGATCTTCCCGGTAATGGAAACGCAGATTCTTTATTTCCACCTTGCCGACGATCTCCGGCAGGGCGACCGCGCCGGGGGCGTCCTTGACTTCGGGCTCGGTGTCGAGAATTTCAAAGATGCGTTCGCTGGCTCCCAGTCCCTCCTGGATGCGGGTATACAGACGGGCGAAACTGCCCATAGGACCGGCAATGATGATGGCATAGAGAATAAAGGCGATCATTTCTCCAGGGCTGAGGGTGCCGGCGATGACTTCCCGTCCTCCGTACCACATCAGAATCAGAGCGGTGATAAAGGCGATGAAGCCGATGATGGGCCCGAAAAACGCGGAGATTCGGACGCGTTTTTTGGCGGATTGAAAACTATCCTCCACGGCATTGTCAAACCGCTCGCCTTCCTGTTTCTGCCGGACGAATGATTTGACCAACTGAATGCCGCTGATGTTCTCTTCGATGATGGTGGTGGAGGTGGCCAGTTTGTCCTGGATTTCGCGCGACAGGCTTTTGAGTTTTCGGCCGAAAGTTTTGGCGAACAACACCATGATCGGCGCCAGCACCAGAATCATGAAGGTCAGCTTCCAGTTCATGACGATAATGATGACGATACCGCCGATCAGGCGAATCGATTGCTGAAGGAGGGTGGCGGGCAAATCGGTGATCACGCCTTCGATGGTCGTCACGTCATTGGTCATGCGCGACATGATCTCGCCGGTACGGCGCTTCACGAAAAAACTGGTGGACAGCGTGTGCAGATGGTTGAAGATGATTTTCCTGAGATCGGTGATCACACGCTTTTCGGTGATGTCGTACAGATAGTTGTGCGCAGTGGAAAACAGCATCTGCAGGAAAAACAGCAGGGCGATAGTCCACGCCATGCGGTTGAGCAGGTCGAGGTCTTTCTGCACCTCGACGACGTCCACCAGCTCTTTCACGAACAGGGGGATCATCAGATTGATGGCCGAGACCAATACCAGAAACAGACTCCCATAAATGATCTGGGTTTTGTACGGGATCAGCAATTTGAACAGGCGTTTGAAATTTTTCATGGGCTCCCGGCGATTTAAAGAATATGACAACCTGATCACTATACAGGGAACCGGCCTAAAAAGAAATTTCAGGCGGGAGCGGAGAAAGGTACAATAGGCGCTTAAAAATTCGACAGGATAACAGGATCAAATCGGATAAAAGCACAGGAAACGAAAATCGCTTCCAGTGGTTCGTCGGTCCTCTCCTTACCAAGGAGGGAATGCAGGGAGGTTATAAGCTCCCTCTTCTCCGAAGGGGGCCGGGCGGCTTATTCCTTTATCGTAGTTGCCCGATTCATGCGGTGAGGTTTCATATTCAAAACTTCAACATAACTTCATTAAAGAGGCGCGTTTGCTCAGTAAACTGAAAATCATATTTTCGGATATCAAGATACAGCACACGGTGTTTGCTTTGCCGTTCGCGGTGATGAGCGCATTTCTGGCGGCGGACGGAATGCCGGAATGGGAAACGCTCGGGTGGATAGGAGTAGCGATGTTCGGCGCGCGCAACGCCGCCATGGCGTTCAACCGCATGGTCGACGCCAAACTGGATGCCAACAATCCGCGCACCCAAAACCGCGCCCTGCCGTCCGGCAAGGTGACTCTTACTCAATATGCGGTTTTTCTGTTGCTCTCTTCGGCATTGTTGGTCTGGGCGAGTTACATGCTGAACCTACTGGCGTTTTACCTGTCGCCTTTGGCGCTGGCGATCGTGTTCTTTTATTCGATCACCAAACGCTTCACGGCCTGGTCGCACGTTTACCTGGGGTTTGCGCTGGCCTGCGCGCCGGTGGGGGCGTGGGTGGCGGTGAAGGAGGAAATTTCTCTGGTGTCGCTGATTCTGGGGGCCGCTGTGGTGTTCTGGCTGACCGGATTCGATATCATTTACTCCTGTCTCGATGTGGCGGCGGATCACAAAAGCAACTTGTACTCTGTGCCCCGACGGTTTGGAGTGGGCCGCGCTCTCAAAATCGCTTATGCCGCGCATGGGATTATGATATTATTCCTGTTTGGGTTGTTGTGGCACCCGGCTGTGGGCGTCCTTTATGGAGTCGGGGTAATTGCCGTGGCGGGATCGCTAATTTACGAGCATTCCCTGGTGACCAGCGACAATCTGTCGAAAGTTAATTTCGCCTTTTTTAATGTCAACGGCATGATCGGTATAGGACTGATGTGCGTGGTCATCGCTGATATCGCCTGGATAGGATGAAAGGAGTACTCATGAAAAAATCGGATGGCAAGAAAATTGAAATCATCAAGGAAAACCCTGTGGCCCGGGCCTTGGCGGAATCGCAGTACCGGATGAAGGTCAAGGTCTCCAAAAAGGTCTACCGCAGGACGCTACAGAAGGGCAATACCCGCATTCTGCTCAAAAGCGAGAACGGTCCCATGAGGTCATCGGTCCCCTTGGGTGGGTTGATGGGATCGTTCTCGTTGTGCGGATTGCAGCATTAACGGACCGGCTCTGGGTGAATGTAAAGGATAGGAGGCTGGATGTTTGCATATCTCGATAAAAGGCTTAAACCCTTAGATGATAAGGTTTTGAATGAAGAGCGCCTGAGTTTTGAGGATGGCGTTACTTTGTTTGAATCGCCGGACCTGCTGGGAGTGGGGCGCCTGGCCAACCGGGTGCGCGAGCGGCTCAATGGGGACAATGCTTATTTCATTCATAACCGGCATATCAACCCTACCAATGTTTGCATCCACAGTTGCCAGTTCTGCGCCTTCGGGGTCAAGGCCGACGCGCCCAACGCCTACGAGAAATCGCTGGATGAGATTTTTGCCGATGCCGGGGCGTACCGGGGCGGGGAGGTCAGCGAGTTTCATATTGTCGGTGGACTGCATCCGGACTGGCCGTACAAGTTTTACCTGGATATGGTGAGAGGACTCAAGGACCGGTTTCCGGAGGTCCATATTCAGGCCTTCACCGCAGTGGAGTTGCATTATCTTGCGCAGCTGGCGGGCCGGCCACTGCGCGAAACCCTGACCGAATTAAGAGATGCTGGTTTGGGCTCAATCCCGGGGGGAGGGGCGGAAATCTTCGCCAGCCGATGCCGGAAGAAGATCTGCAACGACAAGATTACCGGGGAAGAATGGCTGGAGGTCCACGAAATCGCGCATGAGGTGGGGCTGAAAAGCAATGCCACCATGCTGTACGGTCATCTGGAAACCATTGAAGAGCGCGTGGACCATCTGGTCCGGCTCAGGGAAATGCAGGACCGAACGGGCGGATTTGTTACTTTCATTCCCCTGTCGTTTCATCCGGAGAACACCCCGTTGGATTTTTTGCCCGCCACCACCGGTCAATTGGATTTGCGGGCGCTGGCGGTGTCGCGGCTGATGCTGGATAACTTTCCACACGTCAAAGCGTTCTGGATCATGATCACCCCGAAAATCGCCCAGATGGCTCTGTCTATGGGGACCGATGACATGGACGGCACCGTGGTGGAGGAGAAGATCATTCATGCCGCCGGGGCCTGCACCGATCAGATTTTCCACCGGCAAACCATAGTCGATATGATCCGGGAAGCCGGGCGGATCCCCATTGAGCGGGACACCCTGTATGAGGTCCCGCAACCTGTTTGAAACCAACAATTTTTATCGCATTTACCCGGAATTTCCCTTATAAGGAAATAATACATATTGGTTAAAATGAAGTTGTTTTTTCCTTGACTCTTTTACATAAACAGTTTATTTAATTTATATTGCATTCGGTTGATCCTTCCGGGAGAAACCGGCTTGATGTCGCATTTAAATCTTCTGCGCCGGTAGAGGAGCCGAGCAGGGGTGAAATTCAGACGAAATTGGACCCCAAAATGCAAGATGGTGATCTCAGTTCAGTGAGAGTAAGGTTATTGGATTTTGAGATTTTGATTAACAACTAAATTCCCCGAAAAAGGAAAGTAAATTATGGGTTACGAAACCAAAAAAGTAATTGTGGTAGATGACTCCTCTGTGATGCGTCAGATTATCAAAAATAATTTGAAGCAACTGGGTTTTGAGCAGTCGAATGTGGTGGACGCGGAAGATGGAGAACAGGCATTGAAAAAGATCAACGAGGACACCATTGATCTGGTGATCTCGGATTGGAGCATGCCTAAAATGACTGGAATTGATTTATTAATAGCTATCCGAGCCGACGACGCCTTGAAGGAACTTCCTTTTTTGATGGTGACCTCCGAAGCGGACAAGGAAAAGATCATAGAGGCCGTTCAGGCGGGCGTCAATCAGTACATTGTCAAACCTTTTAATACCACTCAATTGGAAGAAAAAATTAAAGAGATTTTCCCCCGCTGACTCTTCTTGGAACATTTCTGATCAAATGTCTGGATTTCTTGTTCCTCCCAAATCGCTTTGCCTCATTTTTAGGCGCTGACAAAATTGTGATTTGGTTTTTTTAAGCATTTCCCCCAAGTTTTCCTTCCTTCAAATTTTCCTTCATTACCCTCTAAACCCCTATTATCTGGGCAGATTTATATTCAATTCAGGTAAAAATTCAAAACGGCACGGAAATTGTATTAGTTGGAGGCTTATGGGATGAGCTGGAAGGCTCGGCCTGCGTATTATTGAAATTTGATTAGGGATGCTTGATGAATAAAGTTGAAAAACTCAAAGCGGAAAAATATGTTTTGGATGTGAAAAACGACCTGGCGCGTTTTGCCCGCGAAGGATGGGAGTCGATTTCCGAAGACGATGTGCAAAGACTCAAGTGGTACGGTTTGTTTTTAAGAAAACCCACGCCCGGGTTTTTCATGCTTCGAGTGCGCATTCCGAACGGGTTCGCGAATGCCCATCAGTTGCGCGTTTTATCGTTGATCTCCACTCAATTCGGGAATGGGGTCATCGATATCACCACCCGCCAGCAGTTTCAAATCCGGCATCTGCGCATTGAGGATATTATCGCGGTGTTTGATGCCCTGGAAGCGGTGGGGCTGACGTCTCTCCAAACCGGGATCGACAATGTGCGGAACATCATGGGATGCCCCGTCGCGGGTCTGCATCCCAGAGAAATCATCGATGCGTCCCCCTGGGTCAAAGCTTTGACCGACCATATTCTGGGCAACCCGGAGTTTGTAAATCTTCCGCGAAAATTCAATATCGCCATTACCGGCTGTCCCGACAACTGCCTTCATATGGAAACCCAGGACTTGGCGCTGATTCCCGCGATCAAAACCCTGGCGGGTACAGAGCGCGTCGGATTCAATATTCTGGCGGGGGGAAAGCTGGGTTCCGGTGGTTACCGGATCGCCAGTCCGTTGGATATTTTTGTTCTTCCCGAAGAAGTGGTGGCGGTGTGCGCGGAAATCATTCTGTTGTTCCGGGACCACGGGTGCCGCGAATCCCGCACGCAAAACCGTCTGGCCTTTCTGTTGGATGAATGGGGGGA
Source organism: Nitrospinota bacterium (assembly GCA_027298165.1). Taxonomy (GTDB): domain Bacteria; phylum Nitrospinota; class Nitrospinia; order Nitrospinales; family Nitrospinaceae; genus SZUA-226. The sequence goes on along the minus strand of JAPUGN010000021.1, from coordinate 3,726 downwards.
AGAACGGTTTCGGGAGGAGTTGGTCCTGCGTCTGAAACGCCCGCTGAAAGACGCCGGTCAGGATCAAAGGCTCAACGACATCAAAGATCACCTGGGGGTTTTCAGGCAAAAAAATTCCATGATGAATTTTGTTGGATTGAAAGTGATCGTCGGGAGAATTCAGGCCGAAGAGTTGTTTCAGGTGGCGGAGCTCGCCCATCAATATGGTAATGGGGAAATCCGGATATCTCCACACCAGGCATTGATTATTCCCAATGTGACGGACAAGTGTCTGGGAAACCTTTTGGCAGAACCGGCGTTGAAAAATCTGCTTTATGCGCCCTCGGCCATCAAAAAAAATCTGGTCAGTTGTGTCGGTCAGGATTACTGTCACCTCGCGGCCATTGAAACCAAGGGGCAGGCGGTGGTCGTGGCCTCGGAATTGGAAGCCCGGCTGGATAATGTGGATGCCATTTCCATGCACTGGTCGGGCTGTCCCGCCGGATGCGGCAATCATCTAGTGGCGGACATCGGGTTTCTGGGGAAAAAGGCGAAAGTGAACGGAGTTATTGTGGATGCCGTGGATATTTTTGTTGGCGGAAGAGCCGGGCCGCATCCCAAACACGCCACCAAGATAATGGAAAATGTGCCCTGTGACCGGCTTCCCCAGGTTTTGGAAAATATCATTCCCTATCACACTCGGACGAAGATGCATCCGGTACGGCGGAAACGGGGCGCCTCAAAGAAATCGAAGCCCGCTGCATCTGTCAAGCCCGACCGGAAGGTTTTACCTTCTCATCCATCCCCGGCTTGTATTTGAGCCACAACTTTTACGGAGTTATCCAAGAGGATTTATGTTTGCAGATGAAATAAAAACGATTGCAGAAACCGCCAGCAAGAAACTTAAATATATGGAATCCGCCCCCATGGGTTTTCTGGTGTTGTCGGCGCTGGCGGGCATTTATGTGGGGTTCGGGATCATCCTGATCTTTGCAATAGGGGGTCCGATTCACGCCGATGGCGGACCCTTTTTGAAACTGGTGATGGGCGCCAGCTTTGGCATCGCGTTGAGCCTGGTCATCTTCGCCGGATCGGAGTTGTTCACCGGCAGTAATATGATTCTGGTGGTTGGACGAGTACAAAATAAAACATCCATGGGACCGGTGCTGAAATCCTGGCTCCTGTGTTATCTGGGGAATCTGATCGGCTCGGTGTTTCTAGCCTGGCTGGTGTTTCATGGCGACAGCCTTGCGGAATCTTCCAAAAACCTGGTTCTGCAGGTGAGCTCCATGAAAATGAATACCGGCGCCAAGGAATTGTTTGTTCGCGGAATTTTATGCAACTGGCTGGTGTGCCTGGCTGTGTGGCTGGCAGTGAAGGCTAAAAGTGAAACCGCAAAACTGATTATGATTTTCTGGTGCCTGTTCGCGTTTATCAGCAGCGGATTCGAGCATTGCGTGGCCAATATGACCCTGTTCAGCCTGGGCCTGTTGATCCCTCACGGTGCCGAAATATCTTTTGCGGGCGGGTTGCATAACCTGGCCTGGGTCACGCTGGGCAATATCGTCGGTGGCGCGTTGTTTGTGGGCATGGCCTATGGGTTCGCCAGCGCCAAAAATGTTGAAGCCCCGGGGCGAGTGTCTGTCCCTGCCCGTGAGTCAGAAGTCATCAGCGGCGTTCCCCGCGATTAACCGGTTTTACCCTGACAAAGGAATAGGTTTTTAAATCGGGTTCCCTTAATATAATATACGTGGGAATTGTATGGGGAACGCCGTGAAAAAGCTTAAAAAAGTAGCCGCATTCGATTTTAGAAAAAAATACCTGTGCCTGGAGTGCGGGTGTCAGCGGGAACCCGTCATGGCCAACCGGGGGATGCTGATTATTGAGCTGTTCATGTGGTTGCTGTATATTCTTCCGGGCGTCATTTATTCCATTTGGCGGCGGGTGCGCAAACAGGAGATCTGCCCGAATTGCAGGACGCCTTCGGTCGTATTGACCTCCTCCTCCCGCGCGATGAATATGATGCGATTGATGAACACGTTTCCCCAGGCGATGATGGCCGATTCCTTACCGCCGACCACGGGGGCGTCCTCCAAGCCGGTTTCAGAAAAAAAGGTTCCGCCTCCGAAACCCGGGCAGAAAAACCTGAAAACAATTCTGAGAACATCCACCCGTCGCGGACTGAAACCCAAGGGCCAGCAGGGACTCATTGATTTCAAACCGCCGGACCCGGGCGAGTAACAGGGACGCGAATCCGGTCTATATAAATTTCACAAACACCGTGTATGGAACCCTCAACCAAAGACTGGAGTGGAAAGGACCTGGTCGGTAAGAATTTCGACGGCCAGGATCTTTCCGAATGCGATTTCAGCGAAGCCGACCTCAGCGAAGCCTCCCTGCAAGGTGCGGACTGTTCCCGCGCTGCGTTCTATCGGGCGCGTCTCCGGGAGGTCCAGGCCTCTAAAACCTGTTTCCGGGAGGCCGATCTGGAGGAAGCCAATCTCAGCGATTCTTCATTCCAGGAGGCAGACTTTACTTCGGCCAATCTGGAAGGGGCCGATCTGCGCCGCTCCGACCTCGCCCGGGCCGACCTCAGTCTCACCCACATGACCGGCGTCTATATGAACGAAGGCAGGCTTGAAAAAGCCTGCCTGAGAGAAGCAGAACTCACGGCGGGGGACCTGCGCCAAGCTGACTTTTCGGGCGCCGACCTGACCGGCGCTGATTTGCGTTATGCAAACCTGGAGGGCACCCGTCTCACCGGCGCCAACCTGAAGGGCGCCGATTTAACCGGTGCCCATTTGAAAAACGCGTATTTGAATCAGGCCGATCTTGCCGGTGCCGATTTCAGCGAATGTGACATTACCGGGGCAGACTTCACCGGGGCGCTCCACCTCGACTGCTCACAAATCGAATCTGCTCTTTTTGAAAAAGACCGCACCCGCTTCCCGCATTACATCCAACTCCAGTGGACCACGGCGGAGAATTATGAATGCCGTTGCTTGGAAGAATGAATGCGCAGAAAAGTTCATCTGGACGGACGCCTCCCTCTCAGTGATACTGAGATCAAGCTCAAAAATTAATGGAATCCGTATTATGGCGGAACGATCGAAAATAGTGCCTTGGGCGGTGGGGTTGGCATTTCTCCTGATGCTTCCCATGTTTTTTATGGATTGGAGCAGCGCCGGGGATTATCCCCAATTGGAGAGAGCCGGCCGCGTGGTCCGCTACATGTCCGCTCCGCGTCAGTTGCAGCGATCTTCGTTTATTGCGTTTTATCCCGAAGGGAAACCCTCCGATTTTGTTAGCTGGATGTTCTCCGAAATGGGCGCTGCCGAGTGGCCGCCCTCGGAATGGGAATTGGACCCCATGGAACGCGAAGGGTTGCGAACCGCGGGCATGCCCATCATCCCCAAAGACGTGCGCATATATTCGCGCCTGAAAAAAGACGGCTCCAAACAGATCGTCGTCAAAGCCGACGACGGTCGCGGACTCCTCCTGATCGAAGGTTACCTGGCACCCGAGCAACCTCCCGTGGTAACCAAACAATGGCCTTTCAAACTGCCCAGAACTTCTTAAACTCCCAAATCTAAAGGGATTTTTTGCTCATAATAGCCGGTTTTTTAAACGCTAAAGAATCGTGGAAAAATTCCAAAAATTTGTTATCCTGAAATAACACTAATCCTTTTTTAACAATAGTTTGGAGCCAAACGACCCATGCCAGAAGAAACTGCTACCCAGCCAGAG
>JAPUGN010000209.1 GCA_027298165.1 Nitrospinota bacterium | reverse complement strand
ACAGGATGTCACTGTCTTTCCAGACCGCTTTGGCATTTTCCACCACTGTGGCACCCGCCTCGGAATAGGCGGCATCGGAAAAATGCGCGGCGACACCGGCACCCGATTGAACGGCGACTACAAAACCCAGTTTGATAAGCTGGCCGACGACCTCCGGAGTGGCCGCCACCCGCTTTTCGCCGGAATGAATTTCTTTGGGTATTCCTACTTTCACGGTTGGGTCCCTTGCATGGAATCAATTCTCAAAAAAGCAAACGAATCATATCGAAAACGCGTATCCAGACAAAAAAAGATTTAATCCGGGCCAACTGAGCCCCAAACATTAGCCCACAATCGGGTTCATTAACATTTTTCAATACCCGATTATCATAAAATTTAAAGTTTCTAAAAATCGATCCCGTCCAGCGGGTTTTGAACCTGAAACCGCCTGGAGTTTTGTTCTCCGATAGAGCCCCACGGAGCCCTTTCGAACCCCGCCGGGTCGAGGGTTCGCGGACACCTGCGCGTCCATGCGGGCCCTTCCGTCCGCGCGCTTACCAACCTATAGCCGCCCCTCGGAAATCCAGCAACTTATTATATTTAATGGGTTTATTTTGATTTAGCTATCCGCCCCGATGATTCAATTACATTGAAAACCCGGATGGCTCAGGTTAGAATAAATTACGGGATGTTACGGCCAAATACGGGAATTAAGCCTGTCCCACGCTCAAACGGGAGGTAGAGCTCGCTTTTTTAACGATATGACGTCCAATTGGGTTTGATGAGATGCGACCAGAAGACTTCAATTTTGACATTCAAGAAACCGAGATCCTGGCGGACGACTTTTCCCAGTTTTTCACTATTTTTGAAAAAGTCTTCAAATTCTATTTCTTCGCCCGCAATTCCGAGGGCGCGCTAACCTACATCAGCCCTAAAATCACCGAAGTCCTGGGGTACTCGCCGGCGGATTTCATGAAAAACTGGAGAAAATATCTGACCGAACACCTCACTAACAAGGAAATGATTTTACGGTCGGAGTTGCCCCAGTACAGCGGCAACCATATCAAACCCTACAGCGTCGAAATCAAAAGTAAAACCGGTGAGAAAGTCTGGCTGGACATCCACGAAACCCCGGTCCTGGATCGTGCCGGAAATGTGGTGAAGTATCAGGGGCTGGCCATCGATTACACCACCCGCAAATCCCAGGAAAATCAGCTCCGCAGCAGGGAAAAACGGTTCCGGGAAATCAGCCAGTCTTCCCCCATCGGTATCTTCCACGCCGATCCCAACGACCTGATGACCTACGTCAACCCGGCGTGGCAGATCATCACCGGGCGGCCCATGGCCGAAACGCTGGGGAACCCCTGGTGGCAGCCCATTCATCCCGACGACAAAGCCGATGTGTTCCGCACCTGGGAAAAGGCCGCCGCCGACGAGCGGGAAATTTCCATCGAATGCCGCATCATCCGGCCTGACAAAAAAACGGTCTGGGTGCAACTGCGGTCCCGCTTCCTATTTGACGACAACGGTAAAATCACATTCGGCACGTTGGAAAACATCAGCGAGAGAAAACAAGCGCAGGAAAAACAGGAGCAATTAATCCAGGAGTTACTGGACCTCAAGAAGAAGCTGGAAATTTCCGTCCGCACCGATCCTTTGACCGACCTCCCGAACAGGCGCGGATGGTCGGAAAAACTGGACTACGAGAAAATCCGGTACGATCGCAGCCAGAGCCCGTTCACCATCATCATGGGAGACATCGACCATTTCAAAAAAATCAACGACACCTTCGGCCACGACGCGGGAGATCACATTCTGGCCTGGATCGCGAAGCTTTTGAAAGATAACTCCCGAAAGCAGGATATCGTTTCGCGATGGGGCGGCGAGGAATTCATCATTCTCCTCCCGGAGACGGATCTGGGAAACGGGGTCATTCTTGCGGAAAAATTGAGAACCAAAATCGAAAGCGAAGTTTTTGTCTATCATGACCATGAAATTCCCGTCACCATCAGCTTCGGTCTGAGCGTGTTTAACCGGAAAGAACTGACAATCGATGACGTCGTCAAGCAGGCTGACCGATGCCTCTATAAAGCGAAAGACCAGGGACGCAACCAGGTGGTCTTCAAACAAATTCCCATCAATTCATAATTCTTCGTGATGATTCAATCCATTCCCGATTCACCGGCCTGAGTCATTCCATGAAAACCGTTCATCCGAATTCCACGGCCGCATCTGAACCCGTCGCAATGCAACAGTCCCTGGTAGGGTGCCTTCTGGGCACCGCAGTGGGCGACGCCCTGGGTCTGCCGTTCGAAGGCCTGACCCCCTCCCGCCAATCGAAAATGTTTCCCGATCCGGCCCGATACCACCTGCTTCCAGGCAAAGGGATGGTCTCCGACGACACGCAACACCAGTGCCTCCTCGCCCAGGCACTCATACAATCCGATGGCGCGGCTGAGGCCTTTGCCAAAGACCTGGCGTGGCGCCTGCGGTTCTGGTTGCTGGGTTTGCCCGCAGGAGTGGGATTCACCTCGCTTAGAGCGACGATCAAGCTCTGGCTGGGTTGGTCCCCACACACAAGCGGAGTGTTCTCCGCGGGAAACGGACCCGCCATGCGCAGTGCGATTCTGGGAGTCTGTTATGGAAGCCAGCCCGAAAACTTGCGCCGCCTGATCTCCATCGGGACGCGCATCACCCACACTGATCCCAAAGCGGAAACCGGGGCGCTGGCTGTAGCGCTGGCCGCCCACTGCTCGGCACAGGGCGAGCCTACTCCGGAGGCTTACATCAAAATTCTGCAAGACCTGATGCCGGTTCAGAACGAGGAATTTTTTGCCCTAATCCGGAAAACGACAGCCAGCGTGCACAATGGAGAGACAACGGAAACTTTTGCGTCGGGGCTGGGTCTGGACGAGGGCGTTACCGGCTACATGTTTCACACCGTGCCGGTGGTTTTGCATGCCTGGCTCCGCCACCCGCGCGATTTTAAAGCGGCGTTGCTTGCAGTGATCCGTTGCGGCGGCGACACCGACACCACCGGGGCGATTCTGGGAAGTATTGTCGGCGCCGGGGTCGGCAAGGAAGGTATCCCGGAGAAATGGCTCGACAATCTTTTCGAATGGCCGCAAACCGTGAACTGGATGGAACGCCTGGCCACTCAACTGGCGGACCACCTGTCCCACGGGAAAAACGGAAAACCTCCCGCCGTTCCGTTCGTATTTTCTTTTTTGAGAAATCTTTTTTTTACCGCGGTGGTGTTGCTCCACGGATTTCGCAGGATGTTGCCGCCTTACTGATCGCAGGCGTCACTCGTCCATATCGTCGAAGACACCGGAGGCAAGGCTTTTGCGGGCGGTGCGGGCTTCCTGTTCGGCGCGGGTGATGCCCTGGTCGTAGTCGTTGTGATCCACAAATTTTAAGACCGGCGCCATTGCCGGATGTCTCTGCAGGTACAGTTTCGTCATCGTCTGGCAAACACGTCGGTACTTGGGGTGGCCCGCCTTTTGCGTGCGCAGTTCGGTGAAATGGCCCAGCTCCCGAAGATTCATCCCCATGTTCCAGCGGATAAAATGATTGAACAGGGAAACATATTGCGCTTCAGCGCGCATCCTGGCTCGGATCAGATCGCCATACAGGCTCTCCGCCCGCTCGAAGCATTCCTGCGCCGCCTCGCCCTTGCCGATTTCCTGAATCTCCTCCGGGATTGAATAGCCCAACAATACGCCCATGTCCTGCCTCTGCTGGGTCAACATGCGGTGCCTCTGCAAGTCGCGGTACTCGGCGAACCCGGCGATGATGTCAAAGTTGATGGGATAGCCGTATTCCAGCGCGCGGCCGGGGCGGTCGCGTTTCGATTGCCGCTCGCCGATGTACACCGCAAAAATTTCCTTCCGCTTCGTTTCCGGAAGTGCGCGAACGATCCGGCGAATTTGCCCGGTCGAGTGTTGCACATACGGAAAGATCATCGACGCCAGCAGATTGACCGAATAGTCTTCATCCTTATCTTCCAGCAGAACCACTTCGGGCGACGATTCAATCGCCACTCCCTGAAACAAATCGTCGCACAGGGTCTGCATGGCGCGATCGATTTTTATCCTGAATTCGTTTTTGGCGGCACGTTTGATGAACGTCGGAATCTGATGATTGAGGGCCTCTCGAATCTTAACAGCCAAATCCTGCGCTTCGGTCAAATCCTGACTGAGCAGTTTGGAAATGAGCCCCGAATAAAAACGCCCGTTGCCGACCAGCCCCAGATTCGCCTGCGTCGCGGTCGGCAGGATACAGCGGATCACGTCGCAGGCGGCACTGCGGATAGTGAAATTATAGGCGATGCGGTGTGCGCGCCGCTCGTTGTCGTCCGTCAGGTCCTTCAAACCGGCTTTGCGGGTGCCGCCGTTGCGTTCCACTTCGATGGGAAATTGCTCCGCGGGCAAGCGTTTCCGAAAAAGCTCCTGCATCGGCTCGACCATGGCGGCGTAGGTCTCGAAAATAAAATCCATCGTCTGCACGTAGACATCTTTCAAGCCGGAGGCCATGATGTTGGCGGGACAGACATAACGCCATCGCCCTTCCCTCTGCTGATGGTACAGCACGTAGCGGGTGGACTCTTCGATGGGCGATCCGCCTATCCGGCAGTCCTCGATGATTTTCGTCATGAGGTTGGAGATTTCCTCGATGCACAGGGGCGCGACAGCCAGCTCCGCCACCGACTCGTCGCCGAATTTATTGACGACGCGGTCGATCATTTCACTGCCCTTGACGTCGTTGGGGGTGCCGTCGGGGTTGAGGAACTCGCGCACAACGGTTTCCTTGAAGCCGGTGGGGGCGCGGCTGTATCGGGCGAGCGCGGCGCCGATCACCTCCGGGTTGAGGTTCTTCAGCGAATACACCTTGGCCTCCACGTCGGTCACGTAAGGACCGAGGAGGGTTTTTTCGCGGTCGGTCAACTCATCGGTTCG
>JAPUGN010000208.1 GCA_027298165.1 Nitrospinota bacterium | reverse complement strand
ACGGCCCCCACGGTATCGGTGACTGTATCCCGGGATTCGGAGCCGGTCATGTCCGCCGCTTCAAACCCCATCTCCAGTGCAAATTGATGCGCGTCCTCCCCGGTCAGCAACCGATGCGGAGAATGCGCCACAGCGCCGGCGACGTGGACCGGGTTTTGGATGCGCTGGATCGCCGACACCGCCCCGAACCGGTGATCGCTGTCCATGCAGGAGGCGTCCATGCGGATCGACCCGTCAGAACGCTTGCGGGAACCCCTCCCGGCGTTGAAGCGGGCATCGTCCTCCAGCACCGCCACCGCGCGGCACGCCGCCTCCAGAACAGGAGTCCCGCCCCGGAGCGCCTCCAGGCCGAGTTGGCAGGCCCGGTCGGTGCCATCGGAATGGGCGTTGTCGGAGCCAGCCCCGCCGTGGGCCAATAGGATGTACGGTTCCCCGGTCATAGTCTCCCTTTCCATTTGGGTGGGACAGGCGAATGGGGTATGATGGCCCCAATCGATTTATCGCGACGGGCTCGAAAATTATGGTCAAATTTTGTCTGCAGTGCAAGAACGCGTTCTGGGGCGGCCAGTTTTGTCCCATATGCAAGGGCGAGGTGGAACTGCTCGACGCCGCCTTGCCGGAGAATCAAAAATACCTGACCGAGCTCAATATCGATGTCCGTCCCAAGTACTTCGCCCGAAGTTCCATGCTGCTCACCTGCTTCGGGTTCATCATGGCCCTGCCGCTGGGAATGTTCATCTTTATCAGAGGGGTGGGCGAAACAGGGAACATCGCCCTGTGGGCCGGTATCGGCATCGCCACCGTCGTGGTGATCTCCTGGGGCTCTTGGGTCCTCTCCGCCAAATTGTTCAACAAACAGATGGAAGCAGTCGAAGACATCAAAGACCCGCAGTTGGACTGATTCCCTCTGTGGTGATTATTTTAGTGCTTTTTGGCCGATGTCGGTACGGTAGTGAACGCCCTCCCACTGGATTTTGCCGACGGCCTGATAGGCCTTGACGATCGCCATCTGCACATTGCCGCCGAGCGCGGTCACCCCCAGCACACGTCCGCCACTGGTCACCACCTGGTCGCCCGCCTGTTTCGTTCCGGCATGAAAAACGGTAACCCCCGGTAGCCTGTTGGCCTGATCGAGCCCGCGGATCAGCCGGCCCTTTTCATATGAACCGGGATAACCTTCCGACGCCATCACCACGCACACCGCCGTGTCCGGTTTCCATTCCAGCGAACAGGCATCCAGAGTGCCGTCGGCGCAGGCTTCGAGGATGGGCACGATATCGCTGTTCATGCGCATCATGATCGGCTGGGTCTCCGGGTCGCCGAACCGCGCATTAAACTCCAGCACCTTCGGTCCGTCGGCGGTAATCATCAACCCCGCATACAGAACGCCCTGATAAGGAATACCATCCGCCCGCATGCCGTTGACCACCGGGACCATGACCCGGTCGATCACCTGTTGTTTGAGTTCGGGCGTAAACACCGGAGCGGGGGAATAGGCGCCCATGCCGCCGGTGTTGGGGCCGGTATCGCCGTCGAAGGCGGGTTTGTGATCCTGCGCCGCCGCCATCGGCAGCACGGTGGCGCCATCGGTGAACGCCAGCAGGGAAACCTCCTGCCCTTCCATCCGCTCCTCGATGATGATGCGGTTGCCCGACTCGCCGAAAATTTTATCGTTCATGATTTGCCGAATCGCATCCACCGCTTCCGCTTCGTCGGCGCACACAAAGACACCCTTGCCCGCCGCCAAGCCGTCGGCTTTCACCACCTGCGGACCTTTGCCTTTGAGGTAAGCGCGCGCTTGGTCCGGGTCGTCGAATGCCGCGTAGGCGGCGGTGGGAATATTGTATTTTTCCATCAGGTTTTTTGAGAAGGCCTTACTGCCCTCAAGTTGTGCGGCTTTTGCGGAAGGTCCGAATACTTTCAGCCCCTTCTCCTGAAAACGGTCGGCGAGGCCCAGCACGAGGGGTTGCTCCGGTCCCACCACCGTCAGGTCGATGGATTTGTCGAGCGCGAATTGCAGCAGGCCGTCGAGATCGTCGGCCTTGAGGTCGACGTTGGTGGCCACCTGCGCGGTGCCGGGGTTGCCCGGGGCGCAGAACAGTGCGGTCACCTTCGGGCTTTGCTCAATTTTCCAGGCGAGAGCGTGTTCGCGCCCTCCGCCGCCGACAATCAGAACGTTCATGGTTGATGTGGGTTGTGGGTGGGTCCGGTCGATCAGAAAAAACGACTGTATATAAATCCGGCTCCGGACACAAGCTTAAACCTGTTGATTTTGTGACCGCAATGCGAGGCGGATTACTCGTTATTCCGGCCCCTTGGAAATTTTTCTGAAATTTTTAACCCCTTGCTTTACAATTGATTAATGAAGCGGTGAGCCTTGCAGGGTCTTCAACCCGGCGCCTCCTCGACCCACAACAGGGATCGCACTCGCACACGTGACTCATTGAAGGATCGACCATGTATAAATATAAACTTCGCAACCCATGGCTGGTGATCGGAATTTCATTCGCCCTGATGCTGGGTGCCGGTAAAGCGGTGCAGGCTTCGGGTATCACCGAAGGACTCAAGGCCACCATCGATCAGGTGATCGGTGTGGTGACCGATCCGCAATACAAAGAGGACCGGCATACCCGCCGGACCAAAATGAAGAACATTATCTTTCCCAAGTTCAACTTCCTGGAAATGGGCAAGCGTTCCCTGGGCTCCAAGCGCTGGAAAGAACGATCTCCAGAGGAGAGAAAAGCCTTCGTCGACGTATTCGGCAAACTGCTGGAAAACTCCTACGCCAACAAACTCGAAAGTTACCATGACGAGAAAATCAATTACGTCGACGAAATCGTCAAAGGTAAATTCGCCATGGTCAAAACCGAAGTGGTCCGCAAAAATGGTATCGTTAACGTCGATTACAAGCTGATCCAGGGCGGCGGTGAGTGGCTGGTGTACGATATTGTCGTTGAAGGCGTCAGCATGATTAAAAATTACCGGTCCCAGTTTGCCAGGATCATTCACAGGGATTCCTTTGGCTCGTTGATGGAAAAACTGAACACCAAGGTCGACAAACTGGAAAATGACCAGGATGGCAACAAGGACGATGAAGATAAAATCTAACGACTTCCTTCCCACCCTTTGAGCACATATGATCCGAAGCTCCGCGCCCACGCGTATCGATCTGGCCGGCGGCACGCTGGATCTGTGGCCGCTCCATCTTTTTTTCGATAATCCCCCCACCCTCAACGCCGCGATTGATTTATACGCGACGGTGGAGTTGACGGCGCGGCGGGACAAAACCATCATCCTCGAATCCCGCGACCTGCGCCAACGGGCGACGTTCAAAAACCTCGCCGCCCTGCCCGAGCGGCATCCTCTGGTTCTGCTTATTAAACTGATCCGTTTTTATCAGCCACAAACCGGCCTGCATCTCGTCTCGGACTGCCGGGCTCCGGCGGGTTCCGGGATCGGCGGGTCCTCGGCGTTGAGCATCGCCTTGCACGGCGCCCTCAACCGTTTCACGAAAAAGCGTTACACCCGCGTGCAAATGATCGAAATCGCAAAAAATATCGAAACCCAGGTGATCGACGTTCCCGCCGGTACTCAGGACTATTATTCCGCCATGTTCGGCGGCGTTCAATCCATCCAACCCACCCTGATGGGTATGCGGCCGCGACATCTGCCGATGGACCTCAAGGACCTCAACCGGCGGTTCGTGCTGTGCGACACCGGCCAGCCCCACCACTCGGGCATCAACAACTGGTCGGTGTACAAAAAAACCATCGACGGCAACTCGAAAACCCGGCGGAGCCTGGCCCGCATCGGCGAAGTGGCGCGCCGGATGGAAGCCCTGTTGGAACAGGGCCGCCTGACCCGATTCGATCACTGGTTCAATGAGGAATGGAAAGCCCGCAAAGCGCTGGCGCCGGGTATCAGTACCGCTTCCATGGATCGCATGATCCGCGCCGCGAAGAAAAAAGGCGCCTTGGCCGCCAAGGTGTGCGGCGCGGGCGGCGGCGGATGCGTCGCTTTTTATGTCAAACCGGGAACCCAAAAAACGGTCGCCCAGGCCCTGCAGGACCACGGCGGCAAGGTGTTGAATTTTAAATTTGTAGCGAGAGGATTGCGCGTCGCACGTTCACGTTCCTGAGGATTAGCGGATTGCCGTAGAATAATTAATTCCTCTGCAGGGGACTGGGGTATAATTGAAAGAGGGATGGGCATTGTTTCTTTCTGACCTAAAAATCCCACTCCAGTCCCATGAAAAAATTCTGGAACAAAAAATGGTGGATGCTGTTGGCGGGATTCGCGCTGTTGGTAGCGATGCCGTTTCTGATTATCGGGGAAAAGCAGTTACCCATGTTGACGGACAACACCATCAACCCCTATCCCGAGCCGAAAGATATCGCCGCCTCCTACATCCATAAAGCTTCGGAAAATTATTTCTACCGGGAATTTTCCCAGGCGGCGGACAATTACCGCAAAGCCATCGCTATTTATGAAGAGCGCAAGGACACGCACCATGTCGCCACCACTTACAATTCGCTGGCTGACTTGTATGCCTGGGCCAGGGAGCCGGAGGAAGCGGAGAAGAGTTACCTGCTCGCCGCACAGCATCATGCCCAGATTGCGAACCTGATGGGACAGGCCGACTCCTTCAAGAAATTGGCCGAGCTTCACATTAAACTGGAAAACTTTCAGGAAGCCGAAAAAAGGTACTCCGAGTCCCTGAACCTGTTGAAAAACGGCAAACCCAACCGGGTGTTGGGCGGCATTCATGAGGGTATGGGGCACATGTACTGGAAGGCGAACCGGATTTCCATGGCCATCGAATCCTTTACTCATGCGCGAAAGACCTTTGCAGCCTTGCATTACAACCTGGGAGTCGAGCACATGACGAACGTTCTTAAACGGCTGAACAAGTCGCCGGACACCCAGCCCCCGCAT
>JAPUGN010000207.1 GCA_027298165.1 Nitrospinota bacterium | reverse complement strand
ACCTTCATCGCGGTCAGAGAACCGGCCATGAAGCAACAATTGAAAGAGGCAGCCTCGGGGCAGTCGCAGATGGAGGATTGTTCCGTCGCGGTTCTGGTGTGCGGCAATTTGGACGCATACCAGGACGCCCCGGAAATTTATAAAGGGGCGCCCGTCCGGATTCAGGAAATCATGTTACCCAAAATTCAAAAATTCTATGAAGGCAATCCCCAAATCCAGCGCGACGAAGCCATACGCTCGGCTTCGTTGGCGGCGATGACCTTGATGTATTCTGCCACCAGCCGTGGCTGGGCGACCTGTCCCATGATTGGGTTCGATCCCGAAGCCGTATGCCGCCTGTTACACCTGACCCCGAACCTCGTCCCTGTGATGTTTGTGGTGCTGGGCCGCCAGAATGACGCACCGCGCCCTAGAAGCTATCGCCATCCGATGGAAAAGGTGGTGCGTCTCAACACGCTCGACGGACCGGGATTGACGGGGATGCCCCATCCTCCGGAAAAGCCTGACCCGGTTCCCCTCTCCGCCGGCGCCTGAAAGGGCGTACCTAGCCCTTTGGGAGGATATCCGGCTCATATTTTTATGGGATCGCAGGAAAAATCATTTAGAATAGAGATTTCAATGGCCTGGGGTGCGGGCATGGGCTTGCCGATCAGGGAACCCGACCGAGCCACCGTTTCTTTCCGCTGCCATCCCCGACTGTGAACCCACAACCCGGAGTCCACGTGAGCGATTCGGTTATTCCTGTTCATCAGAAAAAATGTTATGCCGATCCGGCCGACCTGGTTCCCGTTTTGGAGGAGCACCGCAAAGCCGGCCGCAAAGTGGTGTTCGCCAACGGCTGTTTTGAGATTTTGCACGTCGGACACCTGCGCTACCTGTTCGGCGCCAAGGCACTGGGGGACATCCTGGTGGTCGCCGTCAACACGGATGCGTCGATGAAAATTATCAAACCGGACCGCAAGCCCGTCAACCCGGACACCGAGCGGATGGAAATCCTCTCCGCCATCGAAGCGGTCGATTACGTGGTGCCTCTGGAAGACGACCATCCCGGCCCGTTGTGCGCCCTGCTGAAACCCGATGTTCACACCAAGGGCACGGATTATGCCGACCGTCTGGAGCAGATGCCGGAGTATCCCATCGTCAAAGCCTACGGCGGCGAGGTGGTGACCGTGGGCGATTCCAAAGACCACAGCACCACGGATATTCTGTCCAAACTGAAACAATAACATGACCGATGCGCCACAGAGGATTCTGATCCGCTTTCCCAACTGGGTGGGCGATGTGGTCATGGCCGAGCCGGTCATCCGCATCCTCAAAAGCAATTACCCCGAGGCGCGTCTTGCCGTTGCCGTGCGCCGATACGCCGCTAAAATTCTGGTGGGGCATCCCGGAATCGACCGATTGATCCCCTGCCACGACAAAGGTTTTAGCGGAATGAAGCAACTGGCCGCTGATATCCGCGACGAGTCGCCGGACCTCGCGATCCTCCTGCCCAACTCCTTTCGTTCGTTTCTTTCCGTGCGCTGGGCCGGGGTTAAAAACATCGTCGGGTACCGGCGCAGCTTCCGGAAATTTTTCATCAAAGGGCCGAAGCCGCCGATGGAAAACGGACGCTACCAACCGGTGCCGATGACCGATTACTATCTCGAGCTCTTGAATTGGATGGGATTGAACATCGATGGCCCGGTGACGCCGCATCTCTATCCGACCGATGCAGAAAACATACGCGGGGAGGAGTTACTGAGACAATACGGGATTGCGGAGAAGGACCGGGTGGTGGCGCTCAACCCCGGTGCGCAGTTCGGATCGTCCAAATGCTGGCCCCCGAAATATTTTGCCGAGCTGGCGGAGCTGATCCAGAATCGGTACTCCAGCAAACTGCTGTTGCTGGTGGGCCCCGGCGAAGATGGCATCGCCGAGGAAATTGTTCGAACTTCGAAAGCGGAAATCATCCACACCGGTCCGGATAGGGTCGACCTCGGCGTGCTCAAGGTGCTGGTGCGGCGCAGTGATCTGCTGGTCACGAACGACACCGGACCGCGCCATTACGCGGTCGCTTTCGGCAAACCGGTGGTGGTGCTGATGGGACCGACCGACCCGCGCCACACCAACTGTCATCTGGATCAGACTACCATCCTGCGCGAGGATTTGCCGTGCGTGCCGTGCAACAAGAAAGTGTGTCCGATCCATCATCCGTGCATGATCGAGTTGACTCCGGACAAGGTGTTCAAAGCAGTTCAACCGATCATGGATAAAGGAGGTGCCGGTGGGCGTTCATCGGGTGCTGATAGTTGGAGCCAGACGGCGTAAACAGGGACTCGGCGGGTTCATCGCCCAACACTTTCACCAGCAGGGGGCTGTGATTTGTGGGATCGTCGGGACTTCCCAGAGTTCGGTCCATGAAGCCCGCCGGTACCTGAAAGCCCAATATGGATTTTCCACCCAAGGGTATACGGACTTGGCCCGCGCCATTGAAAAATCCAAGCCGACCGTCGTGGTCATCGCATCTCCCAATCTGTATCACTTCGAGCACCTTCAGGTGGTTGCAAAATATAAACTTTCCTGTTTGTGTGAAAAACCTTTATTCTGGAAGAACGATAAGCCGTTTGATCCGGGTGAAGTGGAAAGATTGGTGGATCGGTTTTGCAAAAATGGTAAACTGCTTCAGTTGGTGACCCAATGGCCGTGTACGCTGGATGAATTTTATTCGGTGTATCCGGGCGCGAAAAAAAAGCCGCTCAAACGGTTCAGCATGTTGCTGGGGCCGGTGTCCACCGGCAGGCAAATGGTGGTCGATGCGATGCCTCACGTGTTGAGTATGATACACACGTTGACGGGCACCGGGTCCGTGAAAAATGTCACTCAAAAAATCGAAGGCGGGGAACGTTTCAAAATAATTTTTAATTACATGCATGCCGGAGGTTGCCTGGAGGTTCATGTGACCCTGGTTCAATCCCTGGAAAGTCCACGGCCCGCGGGCTACGCTCTCGACGGCAATCTGGTGTGGCGCAGGATTGTCATGAAGAATTACCAGATGTATTTTGCCGTCAATTCCGGCGATCTGGTCCCGGTGAAGGATCCGCTGAAAAAACTGGTCGGGCACTTTCTGGACGACCTCAAAAAGGGAAAGCCCACCGACCGCAAGCGGCTGATCGCTTCGATGACTGATCTCAATACTATAGTGGAAAAATTTAAATTATGAGTACAACTGAAAACCAGAAAGTGGCGTTGTCCCCCATTCACGATTTCGCGGCCAAGCTCCGCCAGCCGGACGTTCTGCCGCGCGTCAAGGAATATGTGAAGTGGCTGGCCAGCGGCGAAAACCGCAATCCGGAAGCCATGCCCGATTTCGCGCCGGTCTCCATCAATCTCGACCTTACCACCGCGTGCAACTATGCCTGCGA
>JAPUGN010000206.1 GCA_027298165.1 Nitrospinota bacterium | reverse complement strand
AATTATTGGAAGACACTTCGTTCTGTTAATACTCCTATCCAGCGTGACCGCCTGCACGCCGCAACCCACCAAAGAGGTGCCGCAGGAATTCAAAAAGGGGCAGGAATATTTCCATCGCGCCTGCTCGAACTGCCATGGCTCGGACGCCATGGGGAAAACCACCAAGGCGCCGCGCCTGATCGATACCGATTATCTGGAAAAAGAATTTTCCAATGATGAAATCCGCGAATCGGTGCTCAACGGAACCGACAAAATGCCGCCTCAAAAAAACAACGTGAGCGCCGATGAAATTACCGAAATCATCAAATACCTGCGGTATTCCCAGCAAGCGGCCGACCTGATCGTTGAAGAGGACGGCGCCGATGAGGAATCGGACGAAGAGGAATCGCAGGAAAAAAAGGACGGGGCATGAATGCCATTTGCGGTTCGCTTTTAAACTCATTCGCGTCACTGGACAACCCGCCACAGTTTGGCTGCATTGACCGGCTTCAAAAATTACCGATTAACACTAATAAAGTACGGAGTCCATCGGATGGCATCGACTGAAAGTTATATTCAAAACCTGTTTGCCGACCGCCTCGGCGGGAACCAGTTCGGCAAGGACACCAAAATATACAAATTCGAGAAAATCAAACGCGCCAAGCGGGCGGCCCTGGAAGCCAACCCCGGCAAGGAGCTGTTCGACCTGGGCGTCGGGGAACCCGATGAAATGGCCGATGCCGGTGTCGTCAAGGCCCTGCAATCGGAAGCGGAAAAACCCGAGAACCGTGGATACACCGACAACGGCGTCGATGAATTCAAAACCGCCGCCATCCAATACATGGAAAAGACCTTCGGTATCACCGGCCTCGACCCCAAAAAGCACGTCAACCACACCATCGGGTCAAAACCCTGCCTGGCGATGGCGCCTTCCATTTTCATCAATCCCGGAGACATCACGCTGATGACCATTCCGGGTTATCCAGTGATGGGAACACACACACAATATTTGGGCGGCCAAGTGGTCAATCTGGAGTTAAAAGAGGAAAATAATTTTCTGCCCGACCTCAAGGGCATCGACGCGGCCACGGCGAAGCAGGCCAAACTGCTGTACATCAATTATCCGAACAATCCGACCGGTGCCAACGCCACCCGCGAATTTTACGAACAGGTGGTCGCGTTCGCCAAGGCCAACAACGTGGTGGTGATCCAGGACGCAGCCTACGCGACCCTCACCTACAAAACCAAGCCGATCAGCTTTCTGTCGGTTCCGGGTGCAATGGACGTCGGCGTGGAGCTGCATTCGCATTCCAAGGCCTACAACATGACAGGGTGGCGCATCGCCTTCATCGTGGGCAACGAACTGGTGGTGAAGGGCCTCGCGCATGTGAAAGACAACATCGACTCCGGCCAGTTCGCCGCCATTCAAAAAGCGGCAATCTATGCCCTCGAGCATCCGGAGATCACCGCCCGCATTGTGGAAAAATATCAGAGGCGGCTCACCCTGCTGGTCGACGCCCTGAACTCGGTCGGCTTCAACGCCAAAATGCCCGGGGGCTCGTTCTTTCTGTTCGTCAAAGCGCCGAGAGGCATCGCCGGCGGGCGACGGTTTGAAAGCGCGGAGGATTTTTCACAGTACCTGATCACCGAACATCTTATTTCCACCGTGCCCTGGGATGACGTCGGAAACTTTGTCCGGTTCTCCGCCACCTTCGCGTCCAAGGAACCGGCGGAGGAAACCCGTATCATGGCCGAAATCAAAAAACGGTTATCGTCGGTCACCTTCGAATTTTAGAACAGCAGGGGTCCTCTGCCATGCCCCACACCGCTTTCATCGCCATCGGTTCCAATATGGAGTCGCCTGCGGAAAACTGCCGTCGGGCGATGGAACGTTTGGACGCCCTCCCGGCTCTTTCCGTTTCTGCCCGCTCGTCCCTTTACCGGTCGGAGCCATTCGGAAAAACCGACCAGGACTGGTTCGTCAATGCCGTGGTCCGGATCGACACCTCCCTTTCCCCTGAAGAACTGCTAAAGGCGTGCCTTTCCATCGAGCAGGAAATGGGCCGGTCCCGCTCGGAAAAGTGGGGACCCCGCATCATCGACCTCGACATTCTTTTTTATGATGATCTGATTATAAAACGGGAAGGTTTGGAAATTCCACATCCGGGAATTCCCGAGAGAAGTTTTGTTCTGGTGCCGATGAACGAAATCGCGCCGGATTGCATCCATCCGCAACTCAGAAAATCGGTTAAGACATTATTGCAGGAAATTCGAAAACCTCAACAGGTGCAGCGGATGGACTCAAACGGTTAAGGCATCTAGCTCGATGCACTCCATTTTTGCGATGGCCTCCTGCATCAACTCTTCCCAGGCAAACTTCGTTTCATCCGTCTCCAGGTCCTTTATTTTGGCGCGGGTCGCCGGGTGCGGCGGCATGAACACCGAACAGCAATCGGGGTGAGGTTCGATACTGATTTCGTAGGTCTCCAGCTCTTTCGCTTCGTTGATGATCTCCTGCTTGTTCATGCCGATCAGTGGACGAAACACACTCAGGTGGACCACCTGGGATACCGCATTCAGATTTTCGAGAGTCTGTGAGGCCACCTGCCCGACCGACTCCCCCGTCGCCAGGGCCAGACAGCCTTTCTGTTTAGCCACCGTCTGCGCAATCCGATACATCATACGCCGGTACAGAACCACGCGGTGGGCGGGGCGGCAATGGTCACGGATCGCCACCTGAATATCCTCGAACGGCACGACGTAAAGACGGGACCTCCTCTGGTAGCCATTGAGCAGTTTGGAAAGCTTGATCACCTTGTCGTAGCCACCCCGGCCCATGAACGGCCGGTTATCGAAAAAGATTCCATGCACCCGGCATCCGCGTTTCATCATCCGGTACACCGCCACCGGGCTGTCGATGCCGCCGGAGATCAGGCCCAGCACATCGCCGGAACTGCCGACCGGCAGACCGCGCAATCCGGGCACCCGGTTGTTGAAGACGACAGTTTCATCCTGGCCGATCTCGATTTCCAGGACAAAGCCCGCATCCTTAATACCCACCTCAAGCCCTTTTGAGTGCAATTGGCCGAGAATACGCGATCCCACTTCCCGGTCTATCTCCGGCGACTTATAAGGAAAGGATTTGTCCGCGCGATTGGTGCGAACACAGAATTTGAGCGTCCGGCCCGGTTGCAGAAGCGGCTCGATCCATTCCACCCCGACTGCGGCCAGGACATCGAAATCGGGTTCCCGCGATACGCCGACACTGGCCGAGGCCACTCCGGGAATTTTCTGGAGCCGTCGGGTGCATTCCACGGTCGACTCCCGGGAACAGTAAATGAATATCCGGCCGTGTGGCGCCTTGAACTCCAGCCCCTCCATACTCCGCATCTGATCCTTGATATTACTAACCAGGCGGTCGATGAACTGATTCCGGTTTTTGCCTTTCAGTCCGATCTCGTCGTACCGGACCAGGATGGTTCTACGGTCATTCATGAGCTGGCGGTTTTACGGTTGAAAGTGGAAAATAATTGCGGGTAAGCCTCACCGAACGCTTCGAGAAACGCATCGACCTCGGAGACGGTATTCTGGGATCCGAAAGAAATCCGCAAACTGCACCGGGCCTCTTCAGGGGTCAAGCCAATACCGGTCAGAATTTTCGACGGCTCTTTCGAGTGGGCGCTGCAGGCGCTTCCAAGTCCCACAAAAATTCCCTTCTCCTCAAGGTGGTGGAGCATCACCTCCCCTTCCACCGGTGCAAAACGAAAGTTAACGATGGCGGGTGATTGCCGGGACAAATCATCGGACAAGGACGAATTGAAATGAAGATCCAGATCGGGAATACGATCCGCCAGATTTTTCAATCCGGCTACCAGATGTTGAAACAACCGCTGATTGTTCTTCACCCTCTCGTCGGTTTTGTCGACGGACCATTGGATGGCGTGCGCCAGGCCGACGATCAGGGGAACCGGCAAGGTTCCGGCACGCAGGCGGTGCTGATGTTGTCCGCCGTGGATCTGCGGCTTCAACCCGATTTTTTCATCCACAATCAAAAGCCCGATGCCCTTGGGTCCGTTGATCTTGTGACCGGAGATCGAATAGCCCGCCAACCCCGGCCACATGCCGGAAGACTGTTTCAGTTTTCCCACCGCCTGCACGCCGTCGAGAAACAGGCGAGTCTGGGGCGATTGCTCCGATAAGGCGGGCAACAGGAGGGCTGGATCGTTCACACTGCCCAGTTCGTTATTTACGTGAGACAGGCACAACAGCCGGACTTTTT
>JAPUGN010000205.1 GCA_027298165.1 Nitrospinota bacterium | reverse complement strand
TGCGCTCACCTTCGGTTCGGAGCTGGCGCTGGTCTCCATGTTTCCGCAGTTCCTGGAAAACACATTCCATCTGTCCGTCGTCATGGCGGGCATTCTGGGATCGTGCGTGGCCTTTTTCAATCTGGTCACTCGTCCCAGCGGGGGGTGGTTGTCCGATAAGTTGGGAAGGCGCCGGGTTCTGTTCATCCTGGTGCTGGGGGCGACCATCGGATATGGATTCATGGGCGAGATCAACTCGCAATGGCCATTGGGGAGGGTAATCGGTCTGGCGGTGTTTTGCTCATTTATGGTCCAGGCGTGCAACGGCACCTGTTTCGCCATGGTGCCGCTGATCCGCAAGGACCTCACCGGTAAACTGGCCGGGGTGGTCGGGGCCTATGGCAATGTCGGCGCGGTATTTTTCCTGACCCTGTTCAGCGTGGTGGACGCCGCCACCTTTTTTCAATGCCTCGGCGGCTACGCCCTTCTGGTATTATTGAGCCTGCTGTTTCTGCCATCCTTTAAAAACCTGCACAACTCGTATCACTGATTCAACGGAGAAAGGAATTACATGGGGTTCACCTGCGGGCTGGTCGGCCTGCCCAACGTCGGCAACACTGTCATTTGCAACGCCTTGACCCGGTCCAAAGCGGAATCCTCCAACTACGCTTTCAGCACCAGCAAACCGAATATCGGAGTGGTGGACGTGCCGGACCCGCGTCTCGACGTCATCGACCGGCTGGTGCCGGCGCAAAAAAAAGTGCCGACCACCATGCAGTTCGTGGACATCGCGGGACTGGTCAAGGGCGCATCCCGCGGCGAAGGGCTGGGCAACCAGTTTCTCGCCAACATCCGCGAGATGGAAGCCATCGCCCACGTGGTGCGCTGTTTCGAGGATGTCAACATCCCGCACGTGCACGATAAAATTGACCCGGCGTCGGATATCGACGAGATCAACACCGAACTGATGATCGCCGACCTCGAAACCCTGGAGAAGCGCACAACCAAACTGGAAAAGCTGGCGAAAAGCGGCGACAAGGACGCACGCATGCAGATCGGCGTCATCGCCCGGCTGATGGAGGCGTTCGACGACAACCGGCCCGCACGGTCAGTGGAGTTTCAGAATCCCGGTGAACAAACCTTTGTCAAAACCCTCAGCCTGCTCACCGTCAAACCGGTGCTCTACGTCTGCAACGTCGCCGACCCCTCGGAGATGGACGGGCCGCTCGTCAAACAGGTTAAAGCAGTGGCCGAGGCGGAGGGTACCGAGATGGTCGCGCTGGCGGGCCAGTTGGAAAACGAATTGCTGGAGATTGAGGACCCGGACGAGCTCAAGGAATTTTTAGACGCAATGAATCTGGAAGAACCCGGCCTCGATCGCATGATCCATGCCGGATACCGCCTACTGGGACTGGAAACCTATTTCACCGTCGGCGAACAGGAAAACCGCGCGTGGACCATCCACAAAAACACCAAAGCCCCGCAGGCGGCGGGCAAGATTCATTCGGATTTCGAAAAGGGTTTCATCAAGGCGGTGGTGTACAACTACGACGACCTGGTGCAATACCAATCCGAACCGGCGGTGAAAGAAGCGGGCAAACTGCGCCTGGAGGGTAAAAACTACGTCGTGCAGGATGGCGACATCATGCACTTCCGGTTCAACGTTTGACCGGCTGGCCGTAAGTGCGGCGTTCATAGATTTTCCAGATGCGGACGGCTTGCTGGCGTTCCAGCTCGGTGCCGCCGTTGTAGATGGCCGTCAGGTCTTCGTTGGTGAGGACCATCAGCGCGACGGACATCACGTCGGTCACCGTTTCCGGGCCATAATGCACGAGGCCCTCATGCGCATCGGGCCACCAGGGGACCAGCGAAATTTTGGGGATGTTGAGTTTGCGCCGGTCGTCCATGTACTTGATGATCGCCGGCACGGCTTCCCGGCCCAGGGAGATCACCGCCTCGTACACCGCCTGCGCGGTTCCAGGATCGGTCCGCTTGTCCACCATCAGTTCCACCAGGCTCTGCACTTCGTATTCTTTCGGTAACACGTTGCCGGAGGCGTAAGCGTCACTTTCCTGAATCAACTTTTCCTGGGCTGAGGCTTCTTTCCGGACGTGGTCAGCCAGCATTGCGCTCGCAGGTTGCATTGCCTCCGGCGCATACACCGCCAGGTAATATTTTTCCCTTACCTTTTGGAGAAACACGATGGCCGACCGTTTATTGAGCTGAGCGATTTGTTCCCGCGACACCCCCCCGTATTGTTCGGTATCCGTGTAATAACGGAAATTGAAATCCTGCGACTCCGCTTGCCCCTTGAGCAATTTACCCACGCCAACTTTTACTTCAAGGTAATCATGATCGCCGCTCAGTTCCGCTTGTTGGATGGCGGCGACCGGCACGTCCATCGTCCCTTCAACAATCAGGTAGCTTTTGGCCACCAGGCGCCAGAACGGGTAATCCTTTTCCGCCTCCGCCTGCGCCCTACCCGGCCAGAGAAGCGCCAACACCATCAGCACGATTTTCAATTCAGTTTTCATATTTTTAAAATATCCATACTGTAGTTGCTCCATTAAAAACCGCTCGATGAATCGAGCAACTACAAAGGCTGAAGGAAGAATCCCCCCAGCCCCCTTTAAAAGGGGGAGCTTATAACCTCCCCTGTATCCCCTCCTTGGTAAGGAGGGGAGTCAATATGGTGCCATCCTTCTTTAAACTTACGCAAAGGTCTCCTTTACAAGGGGGAGCTATATCACTGCTGCATCTCGGGAATAAGGGTTCGGGGTGTTTTGCCGTCCAGCACGTCGAACACGTTGTCGACCACCAACAGAGCCATGATATCGCGGGTGGCCACCGAAGCGCTACCGATATGCGGGAGGATGATCAGGTTGTCCAGATCGGTCATGCCTGCGGTCAATTCCGGTTCGTTTTCAAACACGTCGAGCGCCGCTCCCGCGATAGTATTATTTTTCAGCGCTTCCACTAATGCCTGATCGTCGACCACCTTGCCCCGCGCCGCGTGGATGAGATAGGCCGTCGGCTTCATCATCGCCAGTTGATCCCGCCCGATCATGTGCTTCGTCCCGTCGGTCAATGGCACGTGCAGGGTGACGAAATCAGATCCCCGTAACAACTCATCGAGTGACACGAAGCGGGCGTTGAGTTGTTTTTCTTCCGCCTCCGGCAGGCGGGTGCGCTGGTGATAGAGCACCCGCATATCGAATCCTCGAGCCCGCCGGGCAACGGCCTTGCCGATTTCGCCGCATCCGATCACGCCCAGGGTTTTGCCGTACACGTCCCCACCGAGAAACAGGTCGGCCTGCCAACCGTGAAATTTTCCATCACGGGTTAAGCGGTCCGACTCGACGATGCGCCGCGCGATGCCCAGCATCATCGCCCAGGTGAGGTCGGCGGTGGTCTCATGCAGAACGCTGGGAGTGTTGCTCACCCAGATTTTTTTCTGTTGGGCGCAGGCGATGTCGATATTGTTGTACCCGGCGCCATAATTGGCGACGATCTTCAGGAGGTCGCCGCCGGCGTCGAGGACGGCGGCATCGATTTTATCGGTCAGGTAGCTGATGAGCGCTACGCTTTTCCCGGCATACTCGCGAAGCCGGTCGGCGCTCAGGGAACTTCCCGAATCGTTGTACAAAACCTCGGCGCGGCTCTTCATTTTTTCGAGCGCTATCTGCGGGAAAATGTGGGTCACGGCGACGGTCGGTTTCATTTCAGCTCACTTCTTGAATCAGGAGGCCCCTTGCGGACATGATTGCAATAAAAGGTGACATCATAAATAAGTTTCCCTTTCAGTTCCACCGGAATTGTGGAAAAGGGCATAATTCCGGCGATTTGCGGCATCCCGGCCAGCGTGGCGCTGGACTCTTTTTTTTAAACGCGCCTAAGGGGCTCTCTCCAGGCAGTAACTGTCAGCAATTTCCCCCTCCGGGAAGGAGCTATTTGAGGGTGAACCCGGAGCGCGGTTGGTGTAAAATCCGGGCATGTTGATCGTCAACGAAATTTTCAAGAGTATCCAGGGCGAATCCTCCTATACCGGGCGGCCCTGTATTTTCATCCGCCTGACCGGGTGCAATCTCAGGTGCTCCTGGTGCGATACGGAATACGCGTTTTACGAGGGCCAACCCAAATCCGTGAAGGACATCATGGCCGCCATCGATCCTCTGGGCGTCCCGCTGGTGGAGATAACCGGTGGCGAACCGCTTTTGCAGAGCGAGGTGTACGACCTCATGAACGCCCTGCTCGCTAAAAACTATGAAGTCCTGCTGGAAACCGGTGGCGGGGTTTCCATCGCCAAAGTCCCGAAGCGGGTGATCAAAATTCTGGACGTCAAATGCCCCGGCAGCGGCGAGGACGCGAAGAACCTGTGGGACAACCTGGATCACCTGCACCCCCACGACGAGGTGAAATTTGTGCTGAAAGATCGCGCCGATTACGAGTGGAGCCGGGACGTTATCCAGCGCCGGGACATTCACCAAAAGGCGCAGGTGCTTTTTTCACCGGTTTATGACACACTCGGCCTCAAGGAGCTGGCCGCCTGGGTGCTGGCAGACAACCTGCCGGTGCGGGTGCAGACCCAGCTCCATAAAATCATCTGGGGAAAGGACGCCATCGGCGTGTGACCCGTTCTTACTGTTCAACCCTCCGCTTGCCAACCATGACCACAATCGCCGGAAAACGGAAACTGCAAAACGCCCTGCTCGGCTGGTTCGACCGCGATCAACGTGACATGCCATGGCGGCAAACCGGCGACCCGTACCCGATCTGGGTGTCCGAAATCATGCTCCAGCAGACGCAGGTGCAAACCGTCATCCCTTATTTCCAGCGCTGGATGAAAACCTTCCCGACCCTCCAGAAACTGGCGCGGTCGCGGGAGGAGACGGTGCTCAAGCACTGGGAGGGACTCGGTTATTATTCGCGTGCCCGCAACCTGCACCGGGCGGCCCAACAGGTGGTAAAGAAACACCAGGGGCGGTTGCCCGATACTTATGAGGAACTCATCCAACTGCCCGGCATCGGGCGCTACACGGCGGGAGCACTATTGAGCATCGCCTTCGACCAACCGGCACCGGTGCTGGACGGTAATGTCAAGCGGGTGCTGTCGCGCCTATTCGCGATTTCAGCCAACGGGGAGGCCTCCGCCCATGAGAAATGGTTGTGGGACACGTCGGCGGAACTGGTCCCTGCCAAAAGGCCGGGCGATTTCAACCAGGCGATGATGGAGTTGGGGGCAACCGTCTGCCTGCCGAAAAAACCGCTGTGCCGGGTGTGCCCGTTACAGACTCAATGCGAAGCTCAAAAGCGGGGCGAGGTCGAAAAATTTCCAGAACCCAGGGCCCGGCCCGGACTCAAAAAAATTGAAGTGAGCGCGGCGGTCATTACCCGCAACGGAAAAGTCTTCATTCAGCAGAGACCGCACAGCGGATTGATGGGCGGCCTCTGGGAGTTCCCCGGCGGCAAACGCCAATCGAAGGAAACCGAAGAGGAATGTCTGAAGCGGGAGATCCAGGAAGAGCTGAGCATTCCCATCGCCATTTCAAAAAAGATGATGACCATCAAGCACAGCTACACGCAGTTTCGGGTGACGCTGAATGTGTTCTGGTGTCCCTGGCAGTCGGGCCGCATCCGCGCCACCCACTGCGAACAGTGGAAATGGGTCCGATACCAGGATTTGAACCGCTACACCTTCCCGGCGGCCAACGCCAAAATTGTGAAAACCCTGCTGAACGGCAAGGGAACTTTCAAATAAATTCATGCTGAGCGATCTACAGAAAAATTCTGGAGTAAAAGTCATCGCGGTCGGGGCGGCGGCCAACCTGGTTCTGGCGGTGCTCAAAATCGCCGGGGGAATCGTCGGACGCAGCACCGCCATGGTTGCCGACGGGATTCATTCCCTATCGGATTTGCTGACCGACGGCGTGGTGCTGTTCGCGCACAAGATCGGCCAGCTCCCGGCGGACAAAAATCATCCTTACGGTCACGGGCGGGCGGAGACCCTGGGCGCCACCCTGGTGGGGGCGGTGATCATGGTCGCGGGGCTCGGATTGGCCTACGGGTCCTGGGAAATCATTGCGACGGACGCCTTCCGCACGCCGACCTGGCCGGCGTTGGTCGCGGCGGTGATTTCCATCGCGGTCAAAGAAATTCTGTTCCGCTATACGCGCGCGGCGGGTGAAATAACTAAAAGCCCGTCGCTGGTGGCGAACGCCTGGCACCACCGATCGGACGCTTTCTCCTCCATCGCCGCCCTGGTCGGCATCGGGGGCGCGATGGCGGGTTATCCCATCATGGACCCGGTCGCGGCCATTGTGGTTTCGGTGATGATCCTGAAGGTGGGGTACAACATCGCCTTCAGGGGGTTGAGCGATCTTATGGACACGGCCCTGAGCGAAGAGAAAACCC
>JAPUGN010000204.1 GCA_027298165.1 Nitrospinota bacterium | reverse complement strand
AGAAGCAACTGCCGAAGTCTTATTAAGATGCCTCTTGATTTCTATCTAAAAGAAAAAGGATCTGCGGAAAAACCGGCAGATCCTTTTTTATTTGGTACGCCCGAGAGGATTCGAACCTCCGACCTACGGAACCGGAATCCGGCACTCTATCCAGCTGAGCTACGGGCGCATAGTTCGTTTTGACGGATGGACCAGCTACACTCCATCCTCGTCTTCCGGAGCGGCGATGCTTCCCGTGGTCAC
This sequence comes from Nitrospinota bacterium, assembly GCA_027298165.1. GTDB lineage: Bacteria > Nitrospinota > Nitrospinia > Nitrospinales > Nitrospinaceae > SZUA-226. The sequence goes on along the minus strand of JAPUGN010000204.1, from coordinate 6,573 downwards.
CTTGTATTCCTTGCCGAATTCGCGGATCATGTCCACCCGCACTTTCCACCATTTGACTTCTTCCTTCAATTCCTCGGCGGTGTCCGCCTTGGTAAAAAGCTTGATCTCGTATCCCGCTTCCAGCCGCGCTTCGATGCCTTCGGCGAGATGAAGATCGAGTTCTTTCATCACGGTGATGGGGTTTTTCGCCAGTCGCTTTCTGAAGTCGTCGTCGGTAATCGCCTTGGTCGCCAATTGTTTCCACTTGCTGTTCAGTTCTTCTTTGCGTTTGTTCTTCATCTTCCCCTCGTTTTATTCACTTTCGCCTAACGAGTTGGACTTTAGGGAAGTGAGTGTTGTGTGTAGTTCCAAGGGTATATGAGACGGTAACGGAAGGCAATAATAAATCCCCGGAAACCGGCTGGCCTTGGGAGTTGGGCCTTTAGGACATGGTGGAAACCCCTTCCAAAGTCTTCTCCCGTTTCCTGGGAATGCAATCTCAGGAATTCTTAGCCCGGGATACAAAGAATGAAATATCTAATAGGTTAAAGGAGTCTGCCAATTAAATATTGCTTCCACCTATGGTTTGTATCGCAAATTTGGAGCTGGTTTGGCGGGTTACCTATTTCAGGAGGATAATTATAATTACTGTAATAATATGTGTAAATGTAATATAATTAGGTTAAAGGATTCAATGATAAATAGGGGAAATCATCATTTTTCCAAGACCGACCGGATGGTATTCGAAACCCGAATAACTTGAATCCTAAAAAATAATTATTGGATGTAAATCAAATCACCTTAAATAAGGATTTACCTGTGAGCGTCAAACACCGCATGTTTACCATTGTTTTCCTTGCTTTTTTCGTGGGAGGGGTCTCTTTTTCCTATGCGGAAGAAGACGAAAGAGTCAACCGACTGGAAAATGAAATTAAAACCCTAAGAGGGCAAATCGACCAGTTATCTCAAGTCCAGATTCAACCGAAATCGAGTGGATTGTTGCTTCCTACTTTAAAAATATTTGGCTTTGGTCACGTTCAATACGAAGTCCAGAACAACGGGAATAAATTCGTTCTCGGGGATTTTGATTTGTTCCTTACCTCTAAAATTCTGGTTACAATTATTGAAGTTAGTCCATGATCAAGTTCTCGGGTGTTAATATTAATTTGAATTAATAAATAATTTTATTACATGTCTATCGGCACCAAATTCTTTTCATCAACTACCTTAATCCTCGCGATTATTGCCGTGTTTGTATTCTTTTATTATCCAAAGCAATACAAGGAAATCGTGCTTAATACTCTGGAACTGCAGGTTCAAAGCATTGCGGAGAGTGTTGCGCTGGGAGTGGCGATCGGGAGGGAATCAAATAATTTCAAAAAAATAAAAGAGGCTTTGACCTGGGTGCAACAGGACCCCAATGTAGCTTTTATTGTTGTATATGATCATTCGGGTGATCCCTATGCCTCTTATAATCCCAGCAATTATTCCATAGCTGGTGCAAAATTAAATACAAAAAAACGTGTTTCCCAAACGAATGAATTGTTAAGCGTAGTTGTACCTGTCAGTATTAATAACCATGACTATGGTGATCTGATGGTTGGGTATTCATTAATCAGCTTAAACAATATCATTTCCAAAAACAGACTGGTTACTCTTTTTGTATGTCTGGGCATTTTGGTCCTTGGAATGGGGTTGTCGCTGGTGATCAGCAAAAAAATCACCCGTCCGCTTCTTCGGTTAACGAAAACGGCGCATGAAATATCTGAAGGACACATGTATGTTCGAACTGATATAGATTCCAACGACGAGATAGGCGACCTGGCCAAGGCAATGCAAGTTATGCTCGAAAAAAATGAAAAGGCTATGCATGAAATTCAGGGAATAAATATTCAGCTGGAAAGAGCTCACAATAAAGCATTGAAATCCAGCCAGGCCAAGTCTGAATTCTTATCACGAATGAGTCATGAATTGCGTACCCCGATGAACGCCGTCCTGGGGTTTGCCCAACTTCTTCAAATGGATTCAGAAGGATCACAATCTATTCAAGATACGAGAGTTCGGATGATTCTTAAAGCGGGGAATCATTTACTTGATCTCATCAAGGATATTCTGGATCTTGCGCAAATTGAATCCGGCAAAACTTCTCTGACCATGGAAAGTGTTGATCTTCATTCCATTTTCAGCGAGGTCATGGTCCTGGTAAGTCCTTTAGCCGAAAAAAGAAACATTACAATTGATTTTGGTTTTTATTTAAATTCCAGATTAGCCGTTTTCGCCGATCGGATTCGATTAAAACAAGTTTTATTCAATTTGCTGTCCAATGCCATCAAATTCAATAAGGATAAGGGAGCCTGTGAAATTAGTGCGACCAAAATAGAGGCGAAGAACTCTCAGCCTGCAAGGGTGCTCATCCGGGTCAAAGATACCGGTATTTGTATTCCAAAGGGAAAGATGAAACTTTTGTATTTGCCTTTTGAAAGACTCCATACTGATAATAACGAGGTGGAGGGTACCGGGATCGGCCTCAGTATTACCAAGAAATTTGTTGAAATTATGGGGGGAACGATTTCTATGGAAAGTGTTGTCGGGCAAGGGACTTGCTTTACGATTGGGTTTCTTGAAGGAGTTCCTAAGGAGCCTGAGGAAGAAATTTCGGTTCAGCAACTCAGGTTAATAACAGAGGGGAAACTGCATTCCAAAGAATTCAAACTGCTACATATTGACGACAATCCTGATAATTTGGAGCTTGTTGACCAAATTCTTTCCACCGTACCAAATATTGAGGTGATTTCCGCTCCAAGGGCTGAGCGGGGGATAGAGTTGGCCCGTGATCATAAACCAGATCTGATTTTAATGGATATAAACCTTCCGGGAATGGATGGCATAACCGCTATGAAGTATTTGAAAAAAACCGAAGACACTAAAGATATTCCAATATTTGCGATAAGTGCATTTGCCATGGAATCCGATATTGATAAAGCCATGGAGGCCGGATTTGATTCATACATCACCAAACCTATCCAAGTGATTCCTTTTCTCAAAAAAATAATGGAATTCTTGGGTCTTGAAGATAATTCCACAGAAATGATAAGAAGAAGTGTAGAGGGCGGCTAATTCCCACTCCCCCGGAACCAGGCGATTCAGCCTCTTAGGGTTGGATCAGCGAGGGTACCATCCCCAGTGCCTCGTCCAGTTTTTCCGGTTTGGAGCCTCCCGCCTGCGCCATATCCGGCCGGCCGCCGCCACTTCCGCCGACCACTTCCGCCACTTTTTTCAGGATGTTCCCGGCATGATAGCGATCCATCAAATCCTTCGTCACTCCGGCGGCGAGTAGTACCTTGCCGTTATCGACCGCTCCTACCACCACCACTACAGACTTTAGTCTGTTTTTAGCATCGTCCACAAAGGACCTCAAGGTTTTCGCATCCACTCCATCCAGCTTCTCAACTAAGAGAGAGGTATCTCCAACCTTTTTGATAACTTCGGCCTCACCTTTCTTTCCCAAGACCAATTTTTCCTTCATAGAAGCGACCTGCTTTTCCAACTCCTTGTTTTTCTCGATGAGTTTTTTCAGTTTGCTCAGCTCTTCGTCCGGCTGAGCCTTGATGAGCGAACGGATGTCCGACAGGTTATCGAATTCTTTTTGGATACGCTCGTACGCACGCGGACCTGTCACCGCCTCGATGCGCCGCACGCCGGAGGCGATCCCCGTCTCCTGTAGGATTTTGAAGAAACCGATATTTCCCGTGGCCGAAACGTGTGTGCCTCCGCACAGCTCCTTGCTGAACCCGGACACCGACACCACCCGCACGCTGTCGCCATACTTCTCGCCGAACAGGGCCACCGCGCCTTTCTTCAGGGCGGTTGAGATGTCCATCTCGTCGGTGTCCACCTTGATGTTCTCGCGGATTTTCTCGTTGACCAGCGCTTCGATGCGCGCCCGCTCTTTATCGGTGAGCGGCGAGAAATGCGTGTAGTCGAACCGCAACCGGTCCGGGGCTACCAGCGATCCTCCCTGCTTGACGTGGCCGCCCAGAACCTCCTTGAGCGCGGCGTGCAACAGGTGCGTCGCGGAATGATTCTGCGCGGTGTCGTTGCGCTTCACCGTGTCCACTTCCAGCGTCAGCGGGTCGGAAACCTTCACCGTTCCCTGCACGACTTTGGCATGATGCACGATCAGATTCGGCAGGGGCCTGGTGGTCTTCAGGATATCGAGTTGAGCATGATCGTTGTACGCCCGTCCGGCATCGCCCACCTGCCCGCCGGACTCGCCGTAAAACGGAGTTTGATCGACCAGTAAATCGAACTCGTCTCCTTCTTTCACCGTTTGGACGCTCTTTTTATTTTTGATGAGAGTGACCACTTTCCCTTCGCCGTGGGTATTGCCGTAACCGGTGAATACCGACGCGCCGTTTTTCTGGAGCACCTCGTTGAACACCGGCGCCACTTGGCTTTCGCCGGACCCCTTCCACGAGGTCATGGCCTTTTCCTTCTGCTCTTTCATGGCTTTGTTGAAACCGTCCATGTCGAGCGTGTAGCCGGTGTCCTTCGCTGTCTCCTCCACCAGGTCGACCGGGAAGCCGAACGTATCGTACAACTTGAAAATTTCCTTGCCGGGGATGGTGGTCGATTTCGCCTGCTTCATCTTATCGAGGATTTCGTCGAGGCGCTGGGTGCCGACGGTGAGCGTCGTGTTGAAATTGTCCTCCTCGTTGGTGACCACCTTCTGGATGAAATCGTGGTTCACCGACAGGTCGGGATACACGTCCTGAAACTTGGCGATCACGTCCTCGGTGATGTGATGAAAGAACGGGTCCTTCTGCTCCAGCAGTTTGCCGTGGCGCAGCGCCCGGCGCATGATCCGCCGCAGCACATAGCCGCGGCCTTCGTTGGAGGGCAAGACGCCGTCGTTAATAAGGAACGTACTGGCGCGGGCATGGTCGGCGATCACCCGCAACGAAACGTCGGTTTCCGGGTTCTCGTTATGCTGCTTGCCGGTGATTTTGCTGGCGTGCTCGACCATCCCCATCATAATGTCGGAATCGTAATTGCTCGGTTTGCCCTGCACGACGGCCGCGAGGCGTTCCAGTCCCATCCCGGTATCGATGCACGGGTTGGGAAGCGGCGTCATCTTGCCCGCCTCGTCGCGGTCGAACTGCATGAATACCAGGTTCCACACCTCGAGGTAGCGGTCGCAGTCGCACCCGACCGTGCAGGTGGGTTTGCCGCAGCCGAGGGCCTCGCCCTGGTCGACGAAAATTTCCGCACAGGGACCGCACGGGCCGGTAGGGCCCATGGCCCAGAAATTGTCCTTGTCGCCGAACCGGAAAATCCGGTCGTCGGCCAGCTTGATTTCTTTTTTCCACAGCTCGTACGCCTCGTCGTCGTCCTGGTACACCGAGGCGTAAAGCTTGTTCACGGGGATCTTCATGTCCTTCGTCAGGAAATCCCAGGCGTAGATGATGGCGTCCTTCTTGAAATAGTCGCCGAAGGAGAAATTGCCCAGCATCTCGAAGAAGGTGTGGTGGCGGGCGGTGCGGCCGACCTGTTCCAGATCGTTGTGCTTTCCCCCGGCGCGCACGCATTTCTGCGACGAGACGGCGCGGGTGTATTCGCGCTTCTCCTGGCCGAGGAACACGTTCTTGAACTGCACCATCCCCGCGTTGGTGAACAGCAGGGTCGGGTCGTTCTTCGGCACCAGCGAATCGCTCGGCACCACCGTGTGGCCGCGTTCCGCGAAAAAGTCCAGAAATCGTTGGCGTATCTCGTTACCCGTCATAAGGCCTCAATTATATATCAATATTCAGCAGATTGGATGAGGGATTTCCAGCGTGACGCTGGGCGGAGAACCTCCGCTGGTAACTATAAAACCATAGCTGGCGAAAGTAACTTGTGGATTGTACCCATACGCCCCTGCCAAGTTGGGTCCAGCGTCACGCTGGCTAGGCGATGCCGGAGCGCAGGAGGTCGTGCAGGTGGATCATGCCGTCGATCTGTTTGCCGTCATCGGACACGGCAATACAGGTGATGGAAAACTCCTCCATAATCTGTAAGGCCTTGGTGGCCATGTCATCCTTCTGCACGGTTTTGGGATCGGTCGACATCAGGTCGGCGGCGGAAATGGTCGCAATGTCGCGCTTCGATTCCATCAACCGGCGCAGGTCGCCATCGGTGATGATGCCCAGCATCTGCCCCTGGCCGTCGACCACCAGCGTGGTGCCCAGCCGTTTGCGGCTCATTTCGGTCAGCACCGCGTAGATATCCGCGTTCTCCGGGACCGTGGGGAGGGTGTCGCCGGCGTGCATCACATCTGCCACCGTGACCAGCAGTTTGCGTCCGAGACTGCCGCCGGGATGGTTGAGCGCGAAATCGTCCGGCTTGAACCCGCGTTTTTCGAGCAGGCCCATCGCCAGCGAGTCGCCCATCGCCATCGTCGCCGTGGTGCTGGCGGTGGGGACCAGGTTATGCGAGCAGGCTTCTTCCTTCACGCTGATGTTCAGCACATAATGCGCGCGCTTGGCGAGGGTGGAGTCCGGGTTGCCCGTCATCGCCACCAGCGTGCATTTGCGGCGGTTGATGACCGGCAACAGC
>JAPUGN010000203.1 GCA_027298165.1 Nitrospinota bacterium | reverse complement strand
GCCGCCAGGCGGTCGAGGGACTCCGCGGAATTCATTTCGGTGGCGCAGAGCAATAGACAATTTTCCAATTCCGGATAGAAATCACCCAGCGGCAGGCCGGCGACGATTTTCTCCTGCAACAATTGGTCGTGGACGGCCTTCGCCGGGCCGGGGCATTCCAGGACGAATTCGTTGTAGGTATCGGCCGAAAACCGGAGGCCGAATCCCTTTATTTTCTGTAGTTTGTTCTTGAGGGTATCGGCGGTCTTGAGGTTCTGGAGGGCCACATCACGGACGCCTTGCTTGCCCATCGCCGCCAGATAAATCGTCGCCGCCAGCGCGCACAGCCCCTGATTGGTACAAATATTGGACGTCGCCTTTTCGCGGCGGATGTGCTGTTCGCGTGTCGCCAGCGTCAGCGCGTAGGAACGCTGGCCGGTGCGGTCGACCGTCTCGCCGACGATGCGTCCCGGAACCTGTCTGAAAAAGGGTTCCCGCGTGGCGAAAAATCCGACATAGGGTCCGCCAAAAGCCACCGGTAGTCCCCAGCCCTGCCCTTCGCCGGCGACGATGTCCGCCCCGCGTTCGCCCGGAGGTTTGAGGATGCCGAGAGACGTCGCCTCCGCCACCACGACGATCAACAGGGCCTGCTTTTCCTTCAGAAATTCCCCCAGCTCGGCGTACTGTTCCACGATGCCGAAAAAGTTGGGCGACTGAATAACCACCGAGCTGGTGTCGTCGGTCACGTGTTGCTTGATATACTCCAGATCGGTCTGGCCGTTTTCCTGATACGGCGCCTCGGTGATTTTAAAATCGATGCCGCGCGTGTAGGTCGCCACCACCTGCCGGTATTCGGGATGGACGGTGCGGGCTATCAGCACCTCGTGGCGGTGATTGATGCGGTGCGCCATGAGCACCGCTTCTGCCAGGGAAGACGCGCCGTCGTAAATCGACGCGTTGGCGATCTCCATACCCGTCAACATGCATACGAAACTTTGAAATTCGAAGATGGCCTGCAGAGTGCCCTGGCTCACCTCCGGCTGGTAGGGGGTGTAACTGGTGAGAAACTCGCCGCGCAGGAGCAGATGATTGACCAGAGTCGGCGTGAAATGCCGGTATGCCCCCGCCCCCAGAAACACCGCGCATTCTTCCGCGTTGAGGTTGCGCTGGCCCAAGCGGTTCAGGGTCTGCACCAGGTCCGCCTCGGGCAGGGCTGCCGGCAGGTTCAGTGGCGCCTCGAGACGCAACGCCTCCGGGATGCTGTGGAACAGCTCCTCCAACTCCTTAATACCGATAGCAGAGAGCATGTCCCGGATATCGGCTGGCGTGTGCGGGATATAGCGCATGGGCGATTGGGATGCGGGATGAAATTATCCCTGCTGTTCCTTGATGTACGCTTCGTAATCGTCTGCCGACAGCAAACTTTCGGCCTGTCCAGGATCGGACAGTTCGATTTCGATCATCCAGCCTTTGCCGTAGGGTTCCTTGTTCACCAACTCCGGGTTGGCTTCCAGGTCCTTGTTGACAGCGGCCACCTTGCCGCTGACCGGGGCATACAAATCAGAAACCGTTTTGACTGACTCCACCACCCCGAAGGTGTTTTCCTGTTCCAGTTCAGTTCCCGGAGCGGGCGCCTCCACAAACACCACGTCGCCCAACTGATCCTGTGCGAAATGGGTGATGCCGACCACTCCTTTGGTCCCCTCCACTTTTAGCCATTCGTGTTCGCGTGTATACCGAAGATCTTTCGGGACCTCCATCCTTTCCTCCTTGTCGTTGTTCCAGTGTGACGGATAATAGTGATCCGAACCACGCCGCGTCGTCTGCACGGCGGTTCGGAAGTTTTAGTTATTTTTTCACACGGCTGGGAACGAAGGGCAAAACCACCACTTCTCCCGCACCCACCGAGTTGCGGATTTCGATGTCCAGTTGCGTGCCCACCTTGGACATTGCCGTGGGTACATTACACAAGGCCACCCCGATATTCAAGGAGGGTGAGAAGGTGCCGCTGGTCACTTCGCCCACCGGCTGCCCGTCATGCAACACTTTGTAATGCGACCGGGGCACGCCGCGCTGGGTGAGGCGGACCCCGACCAGTTTCCGCGATATCCCTTTATCCTTTTGATTTTTAAGCGATTCCTGCCCACTAAATGGCTGCACCTTATTGAGTTTGATCACCCAGCCGAGGCCTGCTTCCAAAGGCGATTGGCTCGCGCCGATTTCCTGTCCGTACAGGGCGTAGCCCATTTCCATCCGCAGGGTGTCGCGCGCGCCCAAGCCGATGGGTTGCAGATCGAACTCCCTGCCGGCTTCAAAAAGGGCATCGAATACCGGTACCGCCGCATCCGCATCCAGGTAAAGTTCAAATCCGTCCTCGCCGGTATAACCAGTGCGGGCGATCAACGCTTTCCGTCCACCGACCTGGCCTTGGAGAAAACGATAGTAAGACAGGTCGCTGAGAGAAACGTCGGTCAGTTTCTGGAGCAAGGGCTCGGCCTTCGGACCCTGAACCGCCAATTGGGCGGTGCGGTCGCTGATGTTATCCACCTGCACGTCAAATTCCTCCGCCAGGCGGTCGGCCCACTCAAAATCCTTATCCGTGTTGGAAGCGTTGACGCACAGGAAATAATGCTCCTCCTCGAACCGGTGCACCAGCAGGTCGTCGACCACGCCGCCGTCCTCATAGCACATCAGCGAATACAGGATGCCACCGTCGTCGAGCCGGTCCATGTCGTTGGTCAGCAGTGCCTGAAGAAACGCTTTGGCCTCGAGTCCCCGCACCTCAATTTCGCCCATGTGGCTGACGTCGAACACGCCCACTCCCTCGCGCACCGTCCGGTGTTCCTGGATGACCCCGGCGTACTGGATGGGCATGTGCCACCCTGCAAAGGGGACCATCTTCCCCCCGAGTTTCCGGTGGGCCTCAAAAAGCGGGGTGGTTTTAAGTGGTGCGTCGGAAGACATGAAATGAACGGTTCCTGTCGGAGAGCGGTTACGGATGAACTATGTGTATAATCAAAATCCCGGAGGAGATCAAGGCCCAAAATCGCCTTCAAGCAAGAAATAACTTTGATTTTCAGTCCTTTTGGGAAATTGGGCCTCACGCATATTTAGATCATCATTTCCAGTATTAATATTATATAATTAGGCGATTATCATTAAAGACCTGGCAGGGACGTGACCATGGAATTGAAACAATATGATGCCCTATTGGTCGCAGGTGAGGGTAAAGACAGCTACAAGGTGAATCATCGGCATAAGGCTTTCCTGCCGATCGAGCGGAAGTGCGTGATCAGCTACGTGATCGAAGCTTTGCAAAAAGCGCAATCGGTCCGGAGCATCACAATCATCGGCCTGAAAAAAGAAATTCTGGAACATATGGAGATCGACGGGATCCATTCCGACCGTCCGAAGCCCATTCATGTCCTGGAGCAAAAGCGCAATCTTTACGAAAACGTCTGGCACGGCTTTTTGAGCACCTTGCCGGATGGGGTGCCGGAACAGGAACTGGAGAATTCGCCCTACCGGGATAAAGCCGTTCTAGTGGTACCCTGCGATTCGCCGTTGATCACCCCGCACGAAATTGATTATTTCGCTCAAAGCAGCGATCTGGAAAATTACGACCAGGTGCTGGGATTGACTCCGGAAGAAAGTCTGCGGGCGTTTTATCCCGAACCGGGAAAACCGGGAGTCCAGATGGCGTATCTGCATCTTAAAGAACAACGGTACCGGATCAACAATCTGCATCTGGTCAAGCCTTTTAAAATCGGCAACCGGCACTATATTCAAAAGATGTACCATTACCGCTACCAGCGCAATTTTAAAAACGTGATACTCTTTGGGTGGGAAATCATCGGCAAGGACAGGAAAGGCCGCTACCGGTTTTACATCGGCTTACTGCTGGGGCTGTTTTTTTCATGGCTGAACATCCGACCCCTGGTTCGGTTCTTCCGGTCCTGGGTGCCCAAACGGGGATTGGAGGAATGCATCTCTAACATCATGAATACGCGATTTATGGGATTGGAATCTCCCCTGCCCGGAGCCGCCCTGGATATTGACAATGCCCGGGATTACGAAGCGATCAAACTCCGGTTTAAGGAATGGCAGGACGCTCTGATCCAGCTGGCCAATCTCCATCCCCTGCCCGCCGCCCGCCGGGGCCAGGCGCAATGGACGGTCGCCGCCGCCTCCCGGAAATCATCTCCGGGAATTTCGTTGCCCCAGGTGGATGCCGGAACCACGTAGGCCCGGTTTCCAGCGGGCCCTTCCGGCCGACCCCCGCTGTCATCGATCCTTATCCGGCCCTCTCATTAATTAACACAAACGAGCCTTGACTGTAAGGTCAACACGAAGATTTCATGCCGCAAAAACACATCCGCAATTTTTCCATCATCGCCCACATCGACCACGGCAAGTCCACGCTGGCGGACAAATTGATCCTCGAAACCGGCGGCCTCCAGAAACGGGAGATGAAGGATCAGGTCCTGGACAGCATGGATCTGGAGCGCGAGCGCGGCATCACCATCAAAGCGCAGACCGTGCGTCTGCACTTCACCGCCGATGACGGCCAGAAATACATCTTCAATATGATCGATACCCCCGGCCACGTCGATTTCACCTACGAGGTGTCGCGTAGCCTGGCGGCCTGCGAAGGGGTTCTTCTGGTAGTCGACGCCTCACAGGGCATTCAGGCGCAGACCATCGCCAACGTCAACCTCGCCATGCAACACAATCTGCACATCGTTCCGGTCATCAACAAGATCGATTTGCCGAGCGCCGACCCGGAAGGCGTCAAGGACCAATTGGAGGATATTTTGCAGATCGATTCGTCGGACGCGATTCTGGTCAGCGCCAAAGAAGGAACGGGCATCAGGGAACTTATGGAAGCAGTGGTGCGCCTGATTCCGCCGCCTTCGGGAAAAACCAAGAACCCACTCAAAAGCTTGCTGTTCGACGCCTGGTACGACTCCTACCGCGGGGTAATCACTCTCACTCGCGTGATGGAAGGCTCGATCCACGAAGGCATGGAAATCCTGATGATGGCCACCGGCAAACGATTTGTGGTCGAAGAGTTGGGCACCTTTACCCCCGCCCCCATCCGGGTCAAGCAATTGAGCGCGGGCGAGGTGGGCTACATCACCGCCGGCATCAAACAACTCGACCAGACCCACATCGGCGACACCATCACCGAAGCGAAGCGACCGTGCGAAACGGCCCTGACCGGTTACAAGGAGGTCAAACCCATGGTGTTCAGCGGCCTGTATCCCATACAGGGCGACCATTATGAACCGCTGCGCGACGCGCTCAAGAAACTGCGGCTGAACGATGCGTCATTCACCTACGAACCGGAAACTTCCGCGGCGCTGGGATTCGGCTTCCGTTGCGGGTTTCTGGGATTGCTGCACATGGAGATCGTCCGCGAGCGGCTGGAACGGGAATACCGGGTGGAACTGCTCACCACGGCGCCCACTGTCATCTACCGGCTGATTCACGAAAACGGGGAACAGGAAATGATCGACAACCCGGTGAATCTGATCAGGCAAACCCGGGCCGACCGCATTGAGGAGCCCTACGTGCTGGGCACCATCATCATGCCGGAGGAATATGTGGGAATCATCATGTCGATGGCACGCGACCGGCGCGGCATTCAAACCAAGATGGAATACCTGACGCCGAAAACCGTCCTCCTGCAATACCAAATGCCGTTCAGCGAAATTGTCCTGGACTTCTATGATCAGCTCAAATCGTCCACCAAGGGATACGCGTCGTTCGATTATGATTTTATAGATTTCCGGGAATCAAATCTGGTAAAGTTGGACATCCTTTTCAACGGGGAGCTGGTCGACGCGCTGTCGATGATCGTTCATAATGATAAGGCGTATCACCGGGGGCGGGAGCTGGTTAAAAAACTCAAGGAACAAATCCCCCGGCAAATGTTCGAGGTGGCCATCCAGGCCTCGGTCGGCGGCAAAGTC
>JAPUGN010000202.1 GCA_027298165.1 Nitrospinota bacterium | reverse complement strand
CGGCGATCCAGCGCATCCAAAACCCGGTCCACGTCGCCGGCGCTGTGGCGCATTCTCCGCATCGGTTGCTGACCGGGGAGGACGCGCATCAATTTGCAATGGAGAGGGGGTTTGAAGCGGCGGACATGACCGGCTCCGAATCCCGGGATACGGTCACCGATACCGTGGGGGCCGTGGTGTTCGACGGTGAACGGTTTGCCGCCGCGCTCAGCACCGGCGGCACCGGCGGGTCACGTCCCGGCCGGGTGGGCGACGTGCCGCTGTTCGGTTGCGGCCTGTACGCCGGAGCGCACGGCGCGGTCACGGCCACCGGGCATGGCGAATCCATCACTCTCAATCTTACGGCCTATCGGACCTATGAACTTCTGGAACGGGGTATCGCACCCCGGGAAGCCTTGCAAACGGCACTCGGCTGGTTCGAGGAGTCACAGGATGCCGGCCTGTTGATCGTCAGCCGCCAAGGCCACGCCGGCGGGTCCAACCGCAGCATGGCTTGGTCCACCCTCAATACTGCACCCTAGCCCCGAACAATTTGTTGAAAAGTAGGGTCCCTCCGCGAAGCGATAATAATAGGTAAAGCTCTTATTAGAGATTTAATTCGTTTGGAACCTCTCAGGAATCGCATCATCAATTGACAGATACTAAAAAAATGATACAGTCAACGCGATCTTTTCTTTCAGCGCGATCTTTTCTTTGCGTGTCCTTTCTTGGTCCACCCTCTTTTCTTCTTCTCTTGAAATTGGTGAGCAATCCTTTGGTTAATAATTTGCAGTCCACTCCTGGGACGATATGGCGATCCGCCCTGATCGGGCTGATGGGCCTGCTGGTGTGCATGATGACTTCCTGTGCGTCAACCGATGGGCCGCGGTTGGAAGGCCTGTGGGAAATCCAGGAAGAGGACAAAACCTATATGGCCACTCTGGACTCGCTGGGGAACGGCACCTACGCCTGGAAAAAAGGCATCCTCAAAACCACTGAATTCGTCGACCGGAAATGGAAAGGGACCTGGCACCAGTCCGGCAATGACCGCGAAGGCCAATTCGAGGTTCTGCTGTCCGAGGATGGGACTCAGGCCAAAGGCGTCTGGTGGTATACCCGGGTGGGTGATAACGACAATATTCCGGCTAAAAAATTCGGCGGCGATTATCTCTGGATCCGCCAACCGGCGGCCTCGGCTGACACCGGGAAGCCATAAAATCGATTTGAATTTCCATTATGAAATTACTGGAGAGGACATTGTGAAATATTGCGCCATCCTGGCGATCTTGATTCTCACCGGGGCAAGCCCGGTTTTGGCGGATGGCGGGCATCACCATGAGGTGCCGACTTTGTCGGCCAAAACGAAAACGGTGGTTACCATGAAGGATCAAACTCTCACCGTGACCTTCGGGCCGATCGATCTGCCGGTGGGCCACTCCGGCGATCTGGCGGCGAGCATGCCCAAGCACACCTTCGAGTTGCCGGAGGATATGTATCTCGTGGGTTATAAGGCCAACGTGTATCTGCAGGACGGCACCCCTCTGCCGCAACAATATCTTCACCACATTTTATTGATGGACAATAATAAGGAAAGCGTTTCCTGTCCCGGGGAACCCCAGTTCTTCGCCGGTGCCGGTATGGAAATGACGGAGGCCCGCTTTCCCAAAGGCTATGGGGTCAAGTTGGGCAAGGGCCATAAGCTGACGGCGCTGGTGGCTTTTTACCATAAGGTTCCCCCGACCCGGAATGTGATGGCCAGTTTCACCATGCAGATCGCGCCCAAGGGATCGCATGTAGAGCCGATGGAGGTGTACCAGGTGGGGGTCAATATCGTCTGTTTCAGCAAATTCGGGAAACGGGCCAAAGATGAAACGGATGAAGGCATGCTGATCCGCCCCGGCGTGGATGTCCGGTCCGCTCCCCTGAAATTCAGCATGGATGGTTGTACCAAGTTTGCCTATCCCCATGGGCACGATCAACTTCTGCTGATCGCGCTGGAAAATATAACCACCGGCAAGACCCTGCTTCGTACGGTTCCCGATGTCGCATTGGACGGAGCCTTCAAGGCTTTTCAACCGCACCAGGTTTATAAAAATGCGGCCGGGTTTGCCGTCAACACCCGGGACGAATACGTGATGACCATGGTGCACCATAAAGCCCTCGACGATAAACGAGAGCAGTACGGCATGGGCAATTATCTCATGTACATGACCCCCGGCCCCTGCCCGTCGGACCAGAGCGCTTCGACCCGTTGATTCCCTGCCGGTAGAGGGGGGCGCTGATTTTCGCCCTCCGGACTCCCGAAAGTGCCCCCTCATGACCCGCCGCTTGTCCACCCCTCCCTATTTTTGCTGATTTTCCCTCCGGCGGATTATAGAATGGGGGCATCATCCACACCCGTTTGAAATGGTCCCGGGCCATGCTGAATATATTTATCGAAGCCAACTGCAACCGCTACGTGCGGGATGAATGCCAGTTCTGCCACGTCTACGAACCGCTGTCCAAGTTCGACCGGAGTGACTGGCATTTACTGCCGGAGCAGGCACAACTGATGGCGGACAAGATCCGCCAGATCGATCTGTTCCGGGAACTGGCCCAAAATGAAATCAACTTCACCGGCGGCGAGCCTTCGCAGAATCCGCATCTGGTGGAAATTTTCAACATTTTCCGCAAGATTTCGCCGCACGTGCGTCTGCACACCAACCTCGACATCCAGTCGAACACTCACTCGCGCTGGCTGCGGCTGGTGGAAATCATGAAATTGAATGGGCGGGTCGACTTCACCCTGTATCCAACGGTCTGGGAATCGCGGCAGAAACCACTCCTCGAGG
>JAPUGN010000201.1 GCA_027298165.1 Nitrospinota bacterium | reverse complement strand
CCCGACGGCGGCACTCTGGAATTGGGCCCCAGTGTCGTGCTTTCCTATGTCGACCAGCACCGGCACGACCTCGACGACAACAAAACCGTGTACGAGGAAATCTCCGGTGGCGACGACCGGATCGAAATCGCCGGCAGTAATCTCAACGCCCGGGCGTATGTGGGGCGGTTCAACTTCAAGGGCTCGGACCAGCAGGAAAAAGTGGGCGACCTCTCCGGCGGCGAACGCAACCGCGTCCATTTGGCTAAACTGCTCAGGCGCGGCGGCAACGTACTCCTGCTCGACGAACCGTCGAACGATCTCGACGTCACCACGCTCGGCAATCTCGAGAACGCCATCCTCAATTTCAACGGATGCGTGATGGTAATCTCGCATGACCGGTTTTTCCTCGACCGCATCTGCACGCATCTGTTAGTGTTCGAAGGCGAAAGCAAGGTGAGGTGGTTCGAGGGCAACTTCGAAGCGTATCAGGAAACACGTAAGAAGGAACTCGGCGGGCGCGAAGAAAACCGCCGCTCCAAATACAAAAAGCTCACCATCCGGTGAAGGGGAGAAGATGTGGCGTATGATTGCAATATGGGTGACAGCGATTATTGGGAGTGCACTTTTAATGCCCGGCGCGATTTTTGCCGACGTGTTTGAGGCCCGGGTTTCCGATTCTGCGGTCAAAATGATTCACTTCCCGCAGTCACTGGCCGTCATTTGGAACCGCCCCGCCCCTGCCGCCGGAAAATTCGATTCGATCCTCGGCGATCCCGTAACCTTAAAACGCACCCTGCGGAAAATCGACCCGGCCCGTATCGCCCCCGCGACCTTGCGGGACGAGTTCATTGGACCGGCAACGCGCAAGGCGCTGGACGACCTGGGTAAAAAATACGATGTCGATCTCCTACTCGTCTTTCGCCGCGACATTGTGAAGGAGCGCTCCGATTTCATCAAACTCCGCAACCGCGCACGAGTCTATCTCGTCCGCCAGCGAAAATTATTGATAGTTCCCGCCAACGAAACCTCTGCGGATTTCAATGATAATAATTGGAAGAAAAAAATCATGGGAATAAACCGCCGGGGTTTGAAACAACTGGCGGAGGATGCGCGGAGGGTTATCCTGTCTCACAAATTCGAGAAACGCCGTTCCAATTATTGAGCGCCGGTATTATTTTTATCAAAATGGCGGATGTAGAGAATCAGTTTCCAGATTTCGTCGTCGGATAGAAATTTGTAGGCGGGCATGCCGGCGGCGGGCGAACCGTTCTTGATGATCCAGAACATCTGCCCGTCGGAAACTTCCTTCATGGTTTCAGAACAGGTAAAGTTGCGGGGCAGAGCGGCCAGTCCCTGCGCCATCATGCCGAACCCATTGCCGGTGGGTCCGTGGCAGATCTTGCACGGGTTGGGCTCCGCCGTCCACTGGTACAGCGATTCCCCCTTGATAAAATTTTCCGCGTTGGATTCGAACGGGTTTTTCTGTTGAGCGATCTTGTCCGGCACCTGGGGCGTAACGCGGGTTTGGGGGCATATCCCTTTCCCGGCGCGTCCCATGCCGTGGTGTTGTTGATGCCGTTCGTGTCGGCCGCCGTGCGGCCGGCCCTGATGCATGGCTAATTGCGGATTCTCTGTGGAGACAACCTCCCCGGCCTGCGATGACTCCGGCTCCACTCCTCCCCAAAAAATCAAGAGGCCCGCTACAACGAACGACATTTTAAAGCTCATGCCACCCTTTCGTAAAAACTATTCCTTTTTGGAAAAGCTTCTGAGGTAAAGAATCAACTGCCACACCTGGTCGTCTTCCAAATAATTAAACGAGGGCATGGCGGTTCCCGGCGAACCGTTTTTGATGATCCAGAACAACTGGCCGTCCGGCAGATCACCCATCGTCTGATAACAGGTGAAGTTTCTTGGCTTGGGTTGCACCTGGTGAAACATGATGCCCAATCCGTCGCCGCTGATACCATGACAGAGCCGGCAGGGACTCGGTTTGGCATCCACCTGAAACAGGGTTTGCCCGGCCAGAACGTTTTGCGGCGTGGCCGTGAGCGGATTCTTCAGTTGCAGAAACTCGTCCGGAGCCGTCACGGTTTGGCGCGGTTGCGGGCAGATGCCGGGGCCCTCTTGATGCTCCTTTGCATGCTTGGCAAATGCGGGACCGGAAAGGCAGAGTCCGGCCAGCAGGATTGCCATCACACATACCCGCGACCCTCGCTTCAAATATTTTAACCACATGGTAATACTTTATTTCTGGCTGGCGTCGGTCATCCCCGGAAGTTCCGGCATGGCGACCTTGAGGGGTTCGCCCTCAAGCGCCTTCAAAAACTCGACCACGTCCAGAACTTCCTGCTCGCTTAATTCCAGCGGGGTAATCAGGGCTGTTCTGTTTTCCGCAACCTCGCCGCCGCGGTTGTAAAATGCGACCACATCCTTCAAGGTCGCTTTACTGCCGTCGTGCATGTAGGGAGCGGACAATGAAACACTGCGCAATCCCGGCGTCTTGAACGCGCCCTTATCAAAGGGATCCTGAGTCACATTGAAACGTCCTGCGTCTTCCGCCAGCGGACCGTGCTGTTTGACGCCGATATTGTGGAACCCGCTATCGGTCAATGCCGGGCCGTTATGACAGATGCCGCATTTGGCCTTGCCGAAAAACAGCTTCATACCATTGGCTGCCGAATCGGACATGGCACTTTTGTCCCCTGCCATGTATTTGTCATAAGCAGAATTTTTGGAGACCACGGTACGTTCGAACGTGGCGATGGCCGCCGCGATATTGTCCGGCGTGATACCCGATTCGCCGAACACTTTTTTGAACCGCTCAGCATATTCAGGAATCGCGGCCAGCTCTGGGATCAGGTCGTCAAATTTCTGGTTCATCTCACCGGCGGCTTCGATCGGGCCCTTGGCCTGTTCCTCCAAAGTTTTGGCGCGCCCGTCCCAGAACTGCGCGGAGAAATAGCCGCTGTTGATCAGGGTCGGAGAATGGCGTCCCAATTCCTTGCCGCCGAATCCGATGGCGCGCGGCAGGCCGTCGCTCCACCCCTTGGACGGATGGTGGCAGGTGGCGCAACTGATCGAGTTGTCCCCGGAAAGGCGCGGATCGAAATACAGTATTTTGCCCAAATCCTCCTTTTCCTGCGACCAGGAATTATCCTGAGGAAACACGCCATCGGGCAAAGGTTCGTAGAAGGAAACGTCCACCGCTTCCGTCGAGGAAGCGGTCTCTTGTGGGGCTTCGGTTGCGGGTTCTTCCTTCTGCCCGTTACACGCGAAAATAAAAATGGCACACACCGCGAAAAGAGACAGGCGATTCATGATGGATTCTCCTCCGTTGGATTTTTTCATTTTATTACAGGCATCATACTCATCTCAGGATCCTTCCGCAACCAATGGGCCAGGTTAGGACCCGTTCACGACCTAATATCAATTGATTTCGGCCGCCCTCCCCTCAGGGGCCCGGATGGTGCGGATGAACTGGATGACGTTCCAGCCCTCTTCCTCGGTGATATCCTTGCCGACCCTCTGGGGCATGCCCGTTCCGGGGCTTCCGTTTTTGAGAACCCACATCAGTTCTCCGTCGGTGCGGACGTCCTGCCACTTGGGATCGGTTAAATTTCGGGGCGCGTGGCCGGGCATCTGCACCCCCTCGCCGTTTTTACTGTGGCAGGTGACGCATAGGCCTTTGCCGAAAAAGATCTCACGGCCTAACTCGATCCGCTCTGCCGTGGTTTCGTAAGGGCTTTCGATTTCCTGGATTTCTTCCAACTGCTCTTTAGGAACTCGGGGAGTATAAACATCCGGATGAAACGCATGGGCTCCACTCCCGAGCCATAAAAAAATCGCGATAACGGACAGGATGAATTTTGTTCCTGGTTTGGACATGAGTTTGCCCTCAGGAAACAGGGCCGCGCACCAGGCGGAGAAACGCGTCGGGGCCCTTGATTTTATTCTGGTAGGCCTGACCGCCTTCGTCTTTGTAGGAAATGACGACGGCCTGCGCGCCCTTCTCGGTACTGGTCCAGGTGCCCCAGCCGCCGCCTTTCGGGAAAATGCGGTCGAGGAACACCTTGTCGCCGTCCTTATCGATATTCCGCTTGCGCCGGTCGTAAAGCATGAGGGCTTCTTCGGGAGTGGGTAAACGCCAATCATCGTAGCCCGCAAATTTTTTGTTGTTCATACGTTGCGCGAATTCGTTGGCCGTGTACCAGTTCACCCATTTTTTTTCAATCTGCCAGTAATCGAGCTTCATCCACATGAGATTGGATTTTTTATCGAGGATGGTGCCGTCCCCGAAATCCAGAAACCGTTTGTCAGGGGATGTCGCCACCGATTTTTTCGAAGCGACGCTGTCCGCCCACAGGGTGGACACCAGGGATGCCTGGAATCCGAAAACCGCCAATATAAAACATCCGATAAAACGTCGCCACATGAAAAACCTCCGCAAATTTGCAACTCCGCATGAATGGAACAATTTGATCCAAGTTTACAATTGATAGCCCTCCCGTGTAAACGGGTAATTGGCTTGACAGGGTGGGGTGTTGGAGTACAATTTACGCCATCAAATCGAACCGGAGGCGCTGGTGAGTCTTGATCCCCCCTTTAAAAAAATTCTGCTGAACACCTTGACTTTTCTGATAGTTACCGCTGTGGCGGGATCTTCCCTGCTGGACGCCAAACCGCGCGACAAGGACCGATGGAACAAAAAATACGACACCGAGGTCTTTATCTTCGGCAAGCAACCGGTGCCGTTTCTTACCCAGAATATCCATTTGCTTCCCAAAGGCAAGGCGCTGGACATCGCCATGGGCGAGGGCCGCAACGGAGTGTATCTCGCCACGCAGGGATTTGAGGTGGTGGGCGTCGACATCTCGGAAAAAGGCCTCGCCAAGGCGCGCCAACTCGCCGAACAAAACAACGTGAAAATTGAAACGCGGGTGGTGGATCTGGAAAACCATCAACTGGAAAAGAACGCCTACGACGTGATCCTTCTCATGTATTACATGCAGAGGGACTTGTGGCCGCAAATCCAAGAGGCCCTCAAGCCCGGCGGAATGGCCATCATCGAAACCTACAATGTCGACCACCTGAAATATATGAAATTCAATCCCAAATGGCTGTTGCAACCCAACGAACTGGTGACCGCGTTCAAGAATATGAAAATCATCCGCTACCAGGCGTATGAAGACAACAAACAAGCCTACTCCAGCATCATTGTCCAAAAAACCGAATGACCCGTGTGACGCTGGACCCAATATAACCCCCGGCAACCCACCCGTGTCACCCTGAGCCTGTCGAAGGGGGACATCAACAAATTTCAGCGCAGAGGACACCGAGATCGCCGAAAAAAATTTGCCCCGGGCCTTGGCCGGTCTGAGCCAAACCGAAAAATTTTTTATCGCGCTCGCGAATGCCTTCCCTGTCTGGGTGGTGCTGGGCGCGGGCCTCGCGCTGTGGGAGCCCGCCACGGCCACTTGGTTTCAACCGACGTGGATCCCGTATTTCCTCGGCATCATCATGCTCAGCATGGGGTTGACGCTGACCGCACAGGATTTCGTGCGGATTGTGGAGATCCCCGGCACTGTTCTTTTGGGCGTGGGTTTGCAATATCTCGTCATGCCGTTTTTGGCTTTCAGCCTGGCAAAGTTATTCAAACTGCCCATCGACTTCGTCGTTGGGCTGGTTCTGGTCGGGTGTTGTCCGGGCGGCACAGCGTCAAACGTGGTCTGCTTCATCGCGCGACTCAATGTCGCGCTGTCGGTCACTCTCACCACCTGCTCGACTCTGCTGGCAGTACTCATGACCCCTCTGCTGACCACCTGGCTGGTGCAATCGGTTTCGGAATCGTTAACGGGCACGGCGGTAGAAGTCGACACCCTCGGCCTGCTGATCCGCACGTTTCAGGTGGTGATTCTTCCGGTGACGGCGGGCATCGCCCTCAATCATTTTTTTCACCGATGGGTGGCGCGGATCACCGCCTACACGCCGTTTCTGGCGGTGCTGTCCATCGTGTTCATTGTGGATTACATTCTGGCGGCCAAAAAGAGCGCCATTCTGGAAAGCGGCACTTCTCTCCTGTCGGCGGTGGTGATTCTGCATTTTCTAGGATTTCTGCTGGGCTACGGGCTGTCCCGAACCCTCCGAATCTCCGACCGTGACGCCCGGACGATTTCGGTGGAGGTGGGCATGCAGAATTCCGGCCTGGCGACCGAGCTGGCGCGGAGCCATTTTGCCGCCTTCGGGCTGGCCACCGTGCCGGGGGCCATTTCCGCCCTCAC
>JAPUGN010000200.1 GCA_027298165.1 Nitrospinota bacterium | reverse complement strand
CTTTCCATGTCTAACTCATTGAGTAGATTTCATATAGTTTAAAATCTGCATAACATGGAGGTGGAAGCTAATGAAAGAGAACATTGAGTTGCTTAATTTGATGATGAAGGACCAGGAAAATACCGATGAAATTTATCGGCCTGGTCCATATTGGAAGCGATACCAATCGAGAATGTTTTCATCGATTAAAAAAAATGGAATATCCCGTTTTCGAAAAATTCCATCAATTGGCGGGAGTTGGGCTGGCACATTGGTGAAAGACCCATTCGAACTTTCTTACAATTTTAAAGGAGTATTCGTGAATTCTCTCATGTCAGCTCCATTTTTTCATTCGATTAAGACGAGATATGAGCAAGTGATAAATGATTACATAAGAAAGATGCAAATCTACAAAAGTCATTCTTTTTCTCATTTTTTTTCTGATTTAGTGGAACTAGCTGAACAGCACTATAAAATACCCGACACACTCCACGGGGGCACGGATGATATAGTTACTATTAATAACAAAGATTACTCAAGTAAGTACATTGTTTTTCTGGCCGGAATTTTTAATTTCGTAAATAAAGGTGCAAATTTTTTAGATAAAAAAAGTTTTATGGAAATTGGAGGCGGAATTGGTGGCACCACACATCTTGCTCTTTCTTTATTCCCTAACATCAAGAAAGTCGTATATATCGACATACCGCCTGTTATCTATATATCCACTGAATACCTTAGACACTTTTTTCCGGAAGCAGTTATTGATTACGAGGCATCAAGGACATTAAATAGAATTGAATTTAAAGACGATGACAGGCTTGAAATTTTCTGTTTATGCCCTTGGCAAATACCGAAAATAACATCGAAATCAGTCGATCTTTTATATAACTCAGCATCTTTTTCTGAAATGACGCCGGATATAGTTGGTAATTACGCCATGCACTGTAAGAAAATCCTAAAAGCTGATTCCGAAATCTTTTTGGTTATCAATAAAAAGGAACCTCATCCGAATTTAAAAATCACCATGCCTGACAAAATCTATAATGCTTTCAAGCCTGATTATAGCTTTCAGGTATTTGAACCAAAATGGGAACTCCCGGACCATCCAATTTATGCTTTTGGTAAACGCATTGAAGCGTCTTCTTAAAGCCGATCCAAGAAGTTGTTGAATCGAATGAATCGCTTGTGATTCATTGTCGGGCACCCGAAACATTTCCGAGGGGTGCGCGATGTGGACGCCTGAACACCGACGAGCCGCCGACCGCCGCGGCTTGCGTTACCCGAGCGATCTGGCGGATGCGGATTTAGATGGATTGGACGATGAAAACAAACCTGAGGCCCCTGGACACCGTATCACCTGACGTTGAATGGAGAAAAGAGCAGGAAAAGCTCTGGAAAGCGCGGGCCGCGGACTACAAGAAACTGGATTGGACACGTAAAGATGATTTCATGAATTTCATGGTGGATTTCTGCGAACCCCAAGCCCACTGGCGTGTCCTGGATGTCGGTGCGGGGCCGGGAGGGGTTGCGACCGCCCTGTTGCCCCGGGTGGCTGAAGTAGTGGGTGTGGACCTCGCGCCCGCCATGGTCAATCTCGCGCGCAAGGAACATCGGGACAAGTCAAACCTCAGGTTCAAACAGGGCGACATGGAGGCACTTCCCGTCGAGGAACACTCTTTTGATTTAGTCACCGCCCGTATGGTCCTTCACCATGTGGAGGACTGCCTGGCTGGTCTGTCCGAGGCTTATCGAGCCCTGAAACCTGGCGGTTGCTGCGTGGTCTGCGAGGGCGTGCCCCCTGATCACCTGACCCGCGACCGTTACCAGAGGATCTTTGCGCTCAAGGAATTACGCCACACCTTTTCCGAGGCTGAGCTCATCAACTACTTCGATGAGGTAGGGTTCGAGAATATCACGGTGAGGCCGTACTTCATGCGCCAGGTGAGCCTGAACAATTGGCTTGCAAACGCCGCGCTGCCCGAGGAAACCATCGAGGAAATCCGCATGCTCCACATCGAGGCGGACAGCCACTTCAAGCGGGTGTATCGCCTCAAGGAAACGGGCGGCGATGTGTTGATGGACTGGAAATTCATTTTCATCAAGGGATTCAAGAAATAACCCCGGTGCGTTCGGCTCCAGGCATAGCAGCGAGCGCGTTTGTAACGGGGCTGATCTGCGACGCTCGTTCCCCGCTCACCGAGAACGCCTACTGATATGGGCAGGTCCCCGCTCAATGTCCTATTGCTGACCGTCGATGCGTTTCGCGCCGACCGGACCAGCCTCCACGGGTACCAGCGCCCAACGACGCCAACCCTGGAACGGTTGGCCAAGAACGCCATCGTCTGCGACCACACCTTTTCGCTGGGCACGTTCACCCAAAGCGCATGCATCCAGCTGTTGACGTCGAGCCGGCCGCTTTCCTACGGCGGCTATGATAATGGCGCGCGGGGCCGGCCGCCCACCCTGTTCAAGCGGTTCCACGAAGCGGGATACCGGACGACCTGTTTGAGCACCCTCCACTGGGTCAACCGGTTCTTCGGCTACGGTGACGGCGTTGACGAGGAGTACCAGCTGTTCGGTTTGAACACCCTTCCTGGGGTGGCCCTGGCGATGATCCGGAGCTCACTTAGCGGATATCAGTCAGGGGAAATCCCTCAGGATTCGATGTTCTCCACGGTGGAGCCGGTGTTGCTCAGGCTTTTCGACAATACCCTGGAATATTGCACCCTGAGCCGGCAACGCCGGCTTGAACTAAGCGCTGATTTTCCTGATTCGGCACTGGTCAACACCCGGTATGACTATGCCAAGGTCGAAAAGCTGATTGATCGTCATCGCAACGAGTTTCTGGCCGACAAGGTTGCTTATGTGCGCAAGCACCTGCAACCCCCTCCCATGCCGGCCGATTGGATGGACCGATGGTTGCCCAGGGAATGGTATTATTACCGTGAGCCGTCGAAACTGCTGAGTGAGGGGTTACACAAAGTCGGCCACCGCATTCTGGCCCCGTTCGACGCCAAGTTGGCGAGGGGCAGGAAAAACCGTTTTAAGATCTACCCCGACGCGCGCTCGCTGGCCGACAAGGTGATTTCATTGATGGGGGAGCGTGATTGGTCGAAGCCGTTCTTCATCTGGACCCATTTCATGGACACCCACGCCCCCTATGTCTCCGGCCCGGGCCGAAAGTGGTACAGACACACGCCCGAATACCTTGCCGCACTCGGATACCCGCGTGATCTGGACCCTTCAATAACCTTTGATGGCAAGCCCCAACGTGAAGAGGACAAGACCGCATTTTCCGCCTTGTATGACGCGGCGCTCAGGTCCACGGACGAGGAAATCGGTCGCATCATCGATGCCCGGGACCGGCTCGGTTTGCGGGATAACACCCTCGTCGTGATTGCCGGTGACCATGGAGAGGAACTGGGCGAACACGGGGATTATGGTCATTTTTTCCTACTCTACGATCACAACAGCCGGGTACCAATGCTTTTCCACCACCCCCGGCTCGACGAGCAGCGGATCGGGGATTTGACTACGATTCTGGACATGGCGCCCACCATCGCAACGTTGGCGGGGATCGAACCCGCTCCAGGCTGGGAGGGCCGTGCGGTGACGGCGCCCGAGGTGGCGACACGCCGATACGTGTTGTCCGAGACCTTCTTTGGCGGCAACTGCTTGTTCGAGCACCGGCCGCTTTACATGGGGGTGCGGACGAAGGAGTACCTGTACCTTTGGAAGGAGTTCCGCGACCCGAACGACAGTTTCAGCCCCGAGGGTTGCGAACTGTACGACGTGAACGCCGACCCCGACCAAAAAACCAACATCTTTCGCTCCGACCACCCGATCATTCCCGAGTTTAACACCCTGATCGCCGAGCGTCTGTCGGAAATCCCGGAGGTCAGTCCTGAGCGTATCGCCCGTGCCTTCGGTCCGGAGGCCGCAGAGACGGCCGCGAAGGCGATAGATGAAGAGATGCGAGCCCACGCCGCCGATTGACCGGCGGACGAAACGGGATCGCGTGGGCTGTACCGTGGAAGATATACGGCAGAGGAAAATCCATGCCGAAACCCGCCGTTTCCAACATCGCGTTACCCGCCTATGACCAC
>JAPUGN010000020.1 GCA_027298165.1 Nitrospinota bacterium | reverse complement strand
CTGTGCCCATGCCCGCGCTCCATGCCATTGAAATCCCTATTCTAAATGATTTTTCCTGCGATCCTATAAAAATATGGGCCGCATGACCTCGCAAGAGGCTGGGTACGTTCGATCAGGCGCCGGCGGGCATGTGGGCCGGGTCGGGTTTATTCGGGGGATGAGGCATCCCCGTCAGTCCCGGTCCGTCGAGAGTGTTGAGACGCACCACCTTTTCCACTGGGTGGCGGTAGCTTCTCGGGCGCGGTGGGTCTTTCTGGCGGCCTAGCACAACGATCATCACGGGAATGAGGTTGGGGGTCAGCTTCAACAGGCGGGAAACCGCTTCGGGGTCGAACCCGATCATGGGACCGGTCGCCCAACCACGGCTGGTGGCGCCATACATCAAGGTCATCGCCGCCAGCGAGGCACTGCGAATGGCCTCATCCCGCTGTAGCTGTTCTTTGCCCTCATAAAAATTATTTATCATTGGCAACAATCCTTCTTGAACCTCTTTGGGAGCATCTTTATATATTTTAGGAGCGTCTTGGTAAGCATCCAGCTTGCCGCACACCAGAATCGCCGCGGAGCAATCCTTTACCTGCGATTGACCCCAGGCCGCCTCTTTCAGTTTCTTTTTCATGGCGGAGTCCTTGACCGCGATAAAGGTCCAGTTTTGCAGGTTGAACGAACTGGGACTCAATACGACTTCATCAAACAATTCCCTGAGTTCCGCATCGCTAATGGTTTTATCAGGGTCGTAGGATTTAACACTGCGTCGTTGCTGCACAATTTCCGAAAATTCCATTATTTTTTCCTTTCTCTAATTGCAATTTTTTTATTCGGAAAGTTCTTTATAAGTGCTGGGCACGTTGACCTGGGTATGAACCCAACCGAAAAGAGCGTATCCCTGGAAATCGGGCAGGGTGATGGTTTTCTGCGCCTCTTTGAGGGTCATTCCCTGTTCAACCGCGCTTTTCACTTCTTGGTGTAAGGTTTCCAGGTATCGAATCTTAAAATCAATGTCCTTAGGCTGAATGGGAACCCCGTGGCCAGGGACGACCACCGCATCCTCCGGCAGAAATTCGCGGACTTTTTTCAGGGTGGCCAAAACCTCTTCATGTTTGCCATCCAACAACCAAGGCAGAGCCGGAGGCTGAGCCACAACCGGATTCCCCGTCCAGAATACTTTGTCCTTCGGCACCCAGATGAACAAGTCGCCTTCGGTTTGGGCAAACCCGAAATGCAGAATCTCGACTTTTTTATTGCCAAGATCGATCTCATACCGGGCGCCATCTTCCAGAATAATATCCGCCGTTCGTGCGACGACGGCTTCAATGCCGCGGTTGGCGCCGAAGTACTGGACCATGAATTTTTTATCCACCTCAAAGCCTTCTTTGTTGTCCATAAACTCTTTGGTCTTGCGGTGCTGGATGATGGACACGCTCTTGGGAAACACGTAATTCCCGTAACTGTGGTCGCCGTGGTAACTGGTGTTGACCAGGTAGCGGATCGGTTTGTCGGTGACTTCCTTGACGAAACCCAACACCTGATCGGTAAGCCGTTTATTCACCATCGACTCGACGACCAACACCGCATCGTCCCCGACGACAAATCCGCCGGCGGTGGCCACCGGATATCCCTTGGGATTTTTCTCTTGGGCATCGGTCGGGTAATAGGCATACACCCCCGGAGCCAGTTTGTGATATTCCAGTTGTACCGCCCCGGCATCCCATACCAGATTTTCCTTTTTCTCCTCTGCAGGTTTCGCATCCTCAGCTTTCTCAGCCACAGGTGGCTCATCCCCAGGCATGGAATTGCACCCGGAAAAGAAAAGTACGAAAGCTGACACTAAGGTCAATTTCACAATGTTTTTGCTCATTTCCTTAAACATAGCTCTCCTCTAAAATTATGTTGCACATTATTAAAATGAACTTTGTTTCATGAGCCAATTGCAGGTTTTGTCTGTGTGTTTTTTGCTAATGCGAAAAGACCGATGGTGCTGAATACGGCCCCCAAAAGCCAGAACACCGGACCCAGAATTCCGGGAAATATGGGAAGATAACCGGGCGCTAAAACGAATGCGATGAATCCGATATCTGTCACGCTCACAGTGGTCAGGTTGATCCAGTAACCGAGGCGGCTGTTGTGCCAGTTGAAAACAACCGCCACGGTTATTCCGACCAAAGCGAAAAACAAAAGATTCCAGGCGCCTTGAAAGATCCTGCCTTGAATCATTCCCGCTTCCAATGACGTTCCCAGTTGGTAAACACTGTACGCCGCCTTGAGGTGCAATAATCCCCAAACAAAATACATCACCGCGCCAATTTTGTGAGCAAAGGTTTTCATCGCTCTCCTTATGGTTTTCCTCAAGCGGTTTGCTTAATGACACTCCAATCCTGTTGTTTTGTCCAATCCTGAAAGTTTTGCCATTGCACTTCCGGGAAATCTTTGCGCAGATTTTGGATTTCTGCTGAATACCCCACTTTATTGAACCACGAAAACATTTCGGCAAAATCAGGATTGTCGGCCCGCATAAATTCGGGATCGAAACCTTCATATCCAATGTTCCGGCCGCTGGCTTTGGAAATGGCCGCCACGGTTTCTTTGCCGGTCAATTCATCCCCGGCGATATCGAATCGTTTGCCGAAGACTTGTTCCCGGCGCTCAATCATCGCCGCCGAAAATGCTCCAATGCTATCGACCGATACCTGTTGTAGAGGACGGTCTGCCGGCATGGCGAATTTCAGCGTTCCTTCCTGGATGGAGGGCAAAAACCAGGGCGCGAACCAGTTTTCCGTGAAAAATACCGGCGCCACGATGGTGTAAGGAATCTTGAGGGAAGCGATATGCTGTTCCACCTTGTACTTGCTGTCAAAATGGGGAATGCGGGTGTTGCGGTCGGCGCTGGCCACCGAAGTGAAGATCAGATGTCCCACCCCGGCTTGTTTCACGGCGTCTGCCAAGTCGATGCCCTGCTTCGCCTCTGCCTCCACCCCGGCTTCAAAGGGAGTGGTCATCGCAAACACCGTGTCCATTCCCGCAGCCGCTTTGGCCAAAGAATCAGAGTCGGTAAAGTCGCCTTTAATGACTTCGACTCCCTGATCAGCAAGCTTTTTCGACTTCTGAGAATCCGGGTTGCGCGTCAGAGTGCGAATGCGATGGCCTTGGGTTAACAGATTCCGGACCACGGCGCCGCCCTGGTTGCCGGTGGCTCCCATTACTAATACGGACAATTTTTTAGACATGATCAATCCTCCTATTTTCCTTCTTTATAGAGTGGGTAATTCACCTTGGCCGGAACTTCGATCAAGGCGATGCGCAGCGGACGGTCCGCGTCTGCTTGAATGGCAACAGTCCCCGGTTCCCCGGCATGGACCACGGCAAAGTATCTGGGCTCGAGATAATGTTTTCCTAAGGTGGTCTCATCCACCAACACCCCTTTGCCGTCGATCACCACGATGGCCAGAGTACGGTTGGCCGACAGATCGCGCCGGTAGCTGTGACCCGGCTGAATGAGAATATCCTGCATGGCGGCTTCCGCCTGGAGGGTGACCGGCCCGCCTTGGCCGATGATCTGCTTGATGACCACGCCGTCTCGGGTCTGGGTGGGGAAATCCTCTTGTCCGAATTCCCGGTAGGTGGGCGGTTGGGTCACTGATTCCCGTAAATTCGGCTCGAACCAAATCTGAAAAAATTCATTATGGTCCGCCACGGTTTCCTCTTCATGGGATACGCCGGAACCGGTTTGCATGACCTGCGCGCCGCCGGCTTTCACCCGGCTCTTGGTACCCAGCGTGTCGTAATGGCCGATTTCCCCTTCCAGTGCATAACTCATGATCTCGAAAGCCTGGTGAGGATGAAGGGCGATCTTGCCGTAACCCTTCGCCGTCGCCCACGCCCAGTAGAACAACGGACCCGTATGGCGCACCTCCGGACCCTCTCCGGGAAAACCGATGGGTTTGATCTCGGTGATGCGGCCGCCGTCAAACTGACCCACGCCCTGGACTTCGGGCGGAAAAATATTAATTTCAAGTGCTTTCGTTTTTACATTCATGATTCTTTTCCTTTATTTCTTTCACTGCCCTTAAAAATAATGTCATTTATCGAAATGGATTTCGATCTGATGGCCGTCGGGATCGGGAAAGTAAATTGAAATCCCGTTGCCCCAATCGCGCGGCTCACCGTCCATTTCCACTCCACCCTCTTTAAGGGCCTGCAGGGTGGCATCGAACCGATCATACGGAGCACCGAATGCGAAATGCAGATACCCGTCCTCAGTCATGGTTTTCTGCGCCGCTGTCAAATCGAGTTCCGGTGATTCGAATAGAGCGATCGCCACATTGCCGGCGTCCACTTCGACATGTTGCAGTCCGGCCTTGGTCTGAGTTCGCATGGTCACCGGAAATCCCAGGATACCGGTGTAAAATGCCTCCGCCCGATCCATATTGCGGACGTTCAAGCCGAAATGGTTGATGCCGTCAAGTTTTACGGGT
>JAPUGN010000002.1 GCA_027298165.1 Nitrospinota bacterium | reverse complement strand
GTTTCTGGTCACCACCCTCATCACCTGGTGCGTCGCGTTTCCATTCGGCGTGCAGGCGGCGGTCAAACGCGGCTCGATGCTGGACAAAGGGGGAACCCTGCTGTCCTACACCCTCATTTCATTTCCGGGATTTTTCCTGGCGTACATTTGCATCATTACCGTGGTGAAGGTGTTCGACATCCCGGTGATCGGCATGCGTACCTTCGGCCTGGAGGGCGCAAGCCTGTGGATGCAGTCGATGGACCGCATCTGGCACCTCACGATCCCCGCGCTGATTTTTGCGTCCGGGAGTATCGCCGTGTTGTCCCGCTACGTCCGGTCGCAGATGCTGGAGGTGATCCACATGGATTACATCCGCACCGCCCGCGCCAAGGGTTTATCGGAGGAAGTGGTCATCTACAAACACGGCCTGCGCAACGCGCTGTTGCCGTTCATCACCATGTTCGGGTTGTTGATTCCCGGCCTGATCGGCGGTTCCGTCATCATTGAAACCATTTTCTCCTGGCAGGGACTGGGGCGGCTGGGATACGAGGCCATTCTCAACCGGGATTTTCCCGTCATACTCACTTTGAATTTCATCACCGCGATTCTGACCCTGATCGGCACCTTTCTGTCGGACATCCTGTACGCGGTGGCGGACCCGAGAATCAAACTGAACTGAGGAACCTATGGACATCGCGGAAACTATCGGCGGCACATTGGCGGAGCGGGAGCTCAGCCCGTTTCGCGACAAGTGGAACGTCTTCCGAAAAAACCGGAGCGCGGTGTTCAGCCTGTGGTTCCTGATTTTCCTGTTCGCACTCGCCATCGCCGCGAAACTGTTGACCCTGTACAGCCAACCATTCGACCCGGCAACGGTGCGGCTGTCGGAAAAGTTTCTGCCACCTCTGACGCCGTTCACCAGCGAATTGGTCCAACCGGAGGACACACCGCCCTTTAACATCTACTTGCTGGGCACCGATGAGTTGGGGCGTGACGTTTTCTCGCGCATGTTGCAGGGCACTCCGGTATCCCTCACCATTGGATTTGTCGCGGTGGGCATTTCAGTTTTCGTCGGCGTTCTACTGGGCGGGCTGGCGGGGTTTTACGGGCGCATCCGCCTCGGGTTGATCACCGTCGACACGTTGATCATGCGATTCGTCGATATCATGCTATGCTTTCCCACTTTCTTTTTGATTCTAACCGTGGTCGCGCTATTGCCGCCAAACATCTACAATATTATGATCGTCATCGGGTTGACCAGCTGGATGGGCACCGCGCGCCTGGTACGCGCCGAGTTTTTGTCCCTGCGCGAACAGGACTATGTGATGGCCGCCCGCAGTCAGGCCATCCCGGAGATGCGCATCATCTTTCAACATATTGTGCCGAACGCCATCGCGCCGGTACTGGTGTCCGCCACCATCGGCGTGGCGACAGCGATCCTCACCGAGTCGGCGCTCAGTTTTCTCGGCTTCGGCGTGCAGCCGCCCGATGCCACCTGGGGTAATATTCTGTCCGACGGCAAAGGATTTATTTTCGACGCGCCGTGGCTGACGTTCATTCCGGGCTTCACCATCCTGTTCGTGGTGCTGGCGTTCAACCTGTGCGGCGAGGGATTGCGCGAAGCCTACAACCCCAAACTCCGCCAACAGCGGTGATCGGTTTGTTCATTCCATGATTTATCTGCAGAACCTCAAAAAACAATTCGGACCCAAGATGTTGTTCGACGACATTAGTTTTCATCTGAGGCCGAAGGAGCGCGTCGGCCTGGTGGGCGAAAACGGTACGGGTAAAACCACGCTCCTGCGCGTCATAACCAATAAGATAGGCCTCGACTCCGGAAAAGTCGTTTTACGCAAAGGCGCACATTCGGCCCTGCTCGAACAGGAGCTGGGAATCGCCGGGGGCACCGTGCTGGAGCGCGTCGTCCACGGTGACTCTCATTTCAGCGAGGTCCAACGGGAAATGGAGCGGCTGGAGAACGATTCGGATTATCACAAGCGCGCGCCGGAGGAATGGAGCCGCCGTTACGGCCATTTGCAACACGATTTCGAACGCCTGGGCGGTTACGAACGCGAGTCCCGCGCTAAAACCATTCTCCTCGGCCTGGCCTTCAAGCCAGACCAGCTGGACCAGCCGCTCGAAAAGTTCTCCGGCGGCTGGCGCATGCGTGCCGAGCTGGCGCGTCTGCTGTTGCAGAACCCCGAGGTACTTCTGCTGGACGAGCCGACCAACCACCTGGATTTGCAATCGGTGATCTGGCTGGAATCGTTTCTCAAAAATTACGACGGCAGTATCCTGCTCATCTCGCATGACCGGCGATTTCTGAATGCGCTGGTGGGCCGCATCATCGAACTCGACCGTGGGCAGCTTACGGTCTACACCGGAAATTACGACACCTACGAACAATTAAAGGAAGAACGCATTTCCCAACTGGAGGCGCAGGCCGCCACCCAGTCCCGGCGCATCGGGCAGGTGGAACGGTTCATCGAACGGTTCCGCGCCAAAAACACAAAAGCCACTCAGGTGAAGAGCAAGATCAAAATGCTGGAGAAAATGGAGAAGGTCGAAACCTTTAAGCAGACCAAGACCATTCAATTCCGTTTTCCGCAACCGAAACGCACGGGCCGCATCGTTGCCGAGCTCAAGGATGTATGCAAAAGTTATGGTGATGTGACCGTGTACCGCGATTTCTCTATTTTGCTGGAACGCGGCTTCAAGGTGGCATTGGTGGGAGAAAACGGCGCGGGCAAGTCCACCTTTCTTAAATTGCTGGCGGGAGTGATCGATTACCAGGAGGGCGAGATCAAGCTCGGAACGAATGTCACACGCGCTTATTTCGCGCAACACCAGATCGAAATCCTGGACGGGAGCCATACCGTTCTGGAATCGCTCGAAGAAGACGCGGGACACCTGTTGCGCACCGCAAAGCAGAGCATTCTCGGCGCGTTTCTGTTTTCCGGCGACGACGTACAGAAAAAAGTTTCGGTGCTCTCCGGCGGGGAGCGGTCGCGCTTGTCGCTCGCGCGCATGCTGGCCTCCCCGGCTTCGTTGCTGCTGCTCGATGAGCCGACCAATCACCTCGACATGCGTTCCTGCGAAATGCTGGCGGCGGCACTGGCCGATTACCAGGGCACGCTGGTCACCATCTCGCACGACCGCTATTTTCTGGACGGCATCATCAACCGCGTGTGGGAAGTGAACGACGGCACCATCAAAGAATACGTCGGCAGTTACAGCGATTATCAATGGGCCAAGTCGCGTGAGACAGAAACCACGGCCGGCACGTTGGCGGAATCCACCGCGTCGGAAAAATCGAGCGCCTCAAAAAAGGACAAGAACCGCAAACGAAAGGAAGCGGAAGCGCGCAATCAACGCTACCGCCGGCTCAAGCCCCTCCAGGACCGCCTGAAGAAAGTCGAGCAGAAGATGGAGTCCGTCATGCGGGAAAAACAGACGGTCGAAACCCAACTGGCCGATTCCTCTTGGTATGAAGATAATCGAAAAAGCGATCGAGTGGCAACGCTCGACCGGCAAAAAGAACTGGCGCAGGAAGAAAGCGCACTGATGGCGGAGTGGGATCAACTCTCCGAACAAATCGAAGACACCCAGAACACCCCAACCTCTTAATTATGACGGGCACTTTAATTTCCATACTGGCGATCGGGGCCGCATTGCTGTTGGCGGTGGTGGTGATCGGCCCGGCGCTGTTCGGGTCGCCTTGGCATCCAATCTCGCGCAGGGATTTAAAACGCGCGCTGGATTTCTGCGAGGCGCGGGCGGGAGAGCGCCTCGTCGATCTGGGTTCGGGCGACGGGCGGGTACTGATCGCCGCGGCGAAACAATACGGTCTTCTGGGAACGGGAATCGAAATCGACCCGCTCAAGGTGTGGCTGTCCAACTTCAGAGTGCGACGGGCCGGGGTGCAGGACCGGGTGGACATCGTGCAGGCCGATATCTTCGACACCGATTACGGCGAAGCCGATATCCTGTTCGTCTATCTCACGCACCAGGCCATCGACAAGCTGTTTCCGAAAATTCTGGAGCAACTGAAACCCACCGCGAAAATTCTATGTTACCGGTTCTGCATTCGGGGTATGACGCCGGACAAGGTGAACGCCGACAAAACGCTGTTCCTGTACACACGCAACAAGGGGGCGCAGGTGGATCAATTCCGCTGAGAGCGTTACTGGATTTTTACGAGGCCTTCCCACACGTAGGCCTGGCGGCCGTTGTGTTTGACGATGATCCAGGCTTTGCCCTTGTACTTCATCTTCGTCCGGCGGACGAAAACCAACTGCTCACCCTTATTCGCTTTACCCGCAATCGGAAATTTGGTGCTGGGTCCTTTGCGCAGGCGGACACCATTGGCGGTGACTTCCGCATATTGCAGACCGGCCTCAGCCTTGGACGGTTGGATTTCCGGGGGCGGCGCGGCCTGCGGTTCCGCCGGCGTGGGTTGCGTATCCGCTAATGCAGGTTGAGATTCCGCCGGTGCGGCAGGCATCGGCGTGGGTTTCGGGGAGGGTTCCAGCCGGGCCAGGGCCAGCCCCGGTTGCCCGCGGGTCCCCGGATCGAAAAAGATGGGATTGGAAACCAGTTGATGCTGATCGTCGATCTCGACCATCAGCCGGTAGTACGCGGGCCGCGACGGGTCTAACCCAGGGTCCTGCCACACGCCTTCATAGGGAAGATTGAGCACCGCGTGTTTCGCTACCCGACCATTACGAATGAGGCGAACATGCGCCCGCGAAGGGGTTGCTCCAGCGGTACTCAGGCGGACTCCGATGTCCGGCGAATTTTTCGTTTTCAGGGTTTCCCCCATTATCGCCCGTTGGTGGGTGGCGGTGTCGACCAACTCGAACGTATCCAGCGACAGGCGAAGCGGGTCTTTTGTGTGTTTGACGGCGTACATGCGTCCGGCACCGAGTGCTTCCAATACCGAGGCGCGGTTTTTTTGCTTCGCCAGTACCACGGTCCGCACCGCGCCGAGTTTATTCGGGCCAGTGGCTTCACAATGAAAATCGTTGGCGCCGTACCCCCACGCTGGTTTTTCCCGCGCCCCGACCAAATACATCCTGAGAATCTGATCCCATTCGTGTCCCGGGTCGACGGCGGTAACCGGCGTTTCATTCATGGCCTGGAATCCCGTGTAATGGCGCGTCACCAGCAGGTCCGTAGGATGGCGTTCCGTCCGGGTGTGCACGTCGAACAGGCCGTTATCAATTTTCTCGGCCACCGGCGTTTCCAGATGGTTCCAGAACACCAGCGCCCCTTTG
This sequence comes from Nitrospinota bacterium, assembly GCA_027298165.1. GTDB lineage: Bacteria > Nitrospinota > Nitrospinia > Nitrospinales > Nitrospinaceae > SZUA-226. The sequence goes on along the minus strand of JAPUGN010000002.1, from coordinate 29,997 downwards.
GAATTCGCGTAATCGATCACGTTCTGGTACGGTTCGATCCCCCAGTCCAGATACGGATGGAAAGGCGAGCTTTTAAAAGGATGGGTATTGACCGCGAACAACGACATGACCAGCGCAAACAACAGATAAGCGCCGCGCCAGCTTTTTCCCATAAACCCGTACAGGCCGACCAGCGTGGCGACCACGCATATCAGAAAAATGAACAGGTTTTCTTTCATGTAGCGGGTGGTGAAACTGCTGTTCAGGGTGGGAATTTCTTCGTAATCCAGGGAATTGGGTAGGCCGACCACCAGCAGGTGCTTGTCCCAGTTGTGGGCGACCAGGTTGCCGTCCAGAGGGTTCCCCTGCCAGTAATAAAACGGCGCGCTTTCCACACCAGGCACCAGCACCACGGTGTCGTCGCTCCGGTCAACCTGATTGATCTCGCTCAAAAATGTGGCGGCCCCATTGCTTAATAAGGAGGGGCTGTCCATTTTGATCCGGAGGACGTTCTCCAGATACGGAACGCCGTATTGAATGGATATCCGGTCGTGGTCGCCGAAGATCAACCCATCCAGACCACGGACCTCCGCCTGGGTCAACAGTTCCTGAACGGAAGAACAGCCGTCACTGAATCGGGATTTCACGTCCGCGGCGATTTCCAGTTTCTGGTATTCTTCAGCTCCCAGGTCCGGCGGACCCGTCATCCAAGCCAGCGCCAAGAACAGGATCCCAACTTCCATCCGAAACCTGCGGGCGATGCGGGCTGCCGGTTTCCGGGCAGACCGACCCCGAGCTGAGGCCTCCATACCGTTTCCGGAGGTGTGATGTCGATGACCCATGTATTCAATTTTCCTTAATTGCCGTTCTAAATATGGTAACACCCGGAAGCTGAGGACGCAAAAAATCAATGACCTACGGGCAGGCCCACATTGCCCCTCGAAGACTCCCTGTGGTATACTTTATAATGAGTTATCGGACTTTCTGCCGGCTTTTGAAGTGCATTCACAGGACTCCAACAATACCCTAAGCCCTTCCACACAAAGGAATTCTTTCCATGAAAGCAAAAATACTGGTCGCCGACGAAAGCCCCACCATCCATAAAATCGTAGCCATGGCGTTTGAAAATGAGGGCATCAAAGTCGAAGGCATCAGCAAGGGCGAACACGTTCTGGAGTACATGGTGGACTTCCAACCCGATATCGTACTCGCCGACATTCATTTACCGGGCGTCAGCGGTTACGAACTCAGCCGCCAGATCAAGGGCATGGACCGGTTTGCTTCGGTCCGCGTCATTCTGCTGACCAGCGATTTTGAAGATATCAACCAGGCGGAAATGGATATTTCGAGGGCGGACGATCACATCTCGAAACCGTTCAAATCCGACGAAATCCGGGCAAAGGTCAAATCGCAATTGCAGGTTCCTCCACCGGAACCCAAACCCGAAGTCCGGGAAGCAGTCCCCGCACCGGAACCGGAAGCCGCACCGGAACCGGAGCCCGCCGAAAATGAAGTGATCCGAGACGAGTTTGAGGGCCTCCTCAATCAGGAAAGCGAATCCCCTGCGGACATTGTCGAAGAATTATTTCCTGAGGAAAAAGAATTGGCCGCCGAAGTACCGCAAGAGATCAAGGCCGAAGCTTCCAAGATGAATCAGGACGCGGCGGAGATCATGACGAAAGCCCCGGAGGAAGCCTTCCGGGCTGACACCCGACCCGTCTCGGTGGAGGATGGCGTCTTGAACGAATTGTTCCAATCGGTCATCGCCGCGCCGGATTACGGCCTGAAAGACGCCGATGAAAATGCTCCACAACGGGAACCCGGTTCCAGACCGAACCTGATCGAAGAGACGCTTTCGCTGATGGCCCGCCGGAATATTAAAGAGGAGCTGGTCACCGCCGAAGAGGCGGCCAGCGGAGAAACCCTTCCGGAACCCGCAGACTCCGGCGATAATAGGGTGGGCCATCGGGTCATTGCGGAACACATGGAACAGGTGAAAGCCCGGCTTCCGAATGATGCCATGCGCGGGGACGTTTCCGCCACTCTCGAAAAAACGGTGCGGGATTTGTTGAGCGAAATAGGACCGGACATTATCCGAAAGGTCATCCAGGAAGAAATCGAACAGATCAAAAAATCGGAAGAGGCCTGATACCGGTTTCCCGCGCACCGGATTTTATGATAACATTCCTCCTTTCCTGCAAGCGCCGAACGCCCGATATTCTCCTTTAAATCCGATTCTTGGAAGACAGATCAATCGCAGGGTTGGAAATAGGGGCAAGCTCAGACCAAACCTTTCGTACAACTAAAATTGTTTCCCCTCCTTATCAGGGTGACTGTTGGGTTCACTTTTTAACCCAATCATTATTGGTATTTAAATGATTCAACTGGACAAACAATATCAACCGCACGACGTCGAGAAGCGGTGGATCGAATATTGGGACAAGCACCGTCTGGCGCACGCCGATGAAACGCGCGACGGCGAAACCTTTTCCATGGCCATCCCGCCGCCCAATATCACCGGCTCCCTGCACATGGGCCACGCGTTCAATAACACTTTGCAGGACATCATGGCGCGCTGGCAGCGAATGCGCGGCGTCAACACCCTGTGGCAACCGGGGACCGACCACGCCGGCATCGCCACGCAGAACGTGGTCGAACGCCAGCTCAAAGCCGAAGGCAAGAGCCGTCAGGACCTCGGCCGCGAAAAATTCATCGAACGCGTCTGGCAATGGAAAAAGGAATCGGGTGGCAACATCAACCACCAACTGGTGCAATTAGGCAGTTCGCTCGACTGGGAGCGCGACCGGTTCACGATGGACGAAGGCCTGTCCCGCGCGGTGCGCGAGGTGTTCGTCTCGTTGTATGAAGAAGGATTGATCTACAAGGGCGACTACATCATCAACTGGTGCCCGCGCTGTCACACCGCGCTATCCGACCTGGAAGTCGAACACCAGGAAAAGCCCGGGCATTTGTACCACATCAAATATCCGTTGAAGGACGGTGACGGCGCCCTGATTGTCGCCACCACGCGTCCGGAAACCATGCTGGGTGATACCGCGGTCGCCATCAACCCGGAAGACCCACGGCATAAAGGCAAGGGTGGCAAAACCGTTATCCTGCCCCTGCTGAAACGCGAGCTGCCGATCATCGAAGACAGTTACGTCGATGCCGAGTTCGGCACCGGCGCGTTAAAGGTCACCCCGGCACACGACCCCAACGACTTCGAAATCGGGAAGCGGCACCAACTGCCGTCGATCAACGTCATGGGGCCCGACGCGCGTATGAATGATGAGGCCGGACCCTACAAAGGACTGGACCGGTTCGAGGCGCGGAAAGCCATCGTCGAAGATTTGAAAGCGCAGGACCTGTTGGTCAAAATCGAAGATCATACACATAAGGTCGGCCATTGCTACCGGTGCCATACGGTGGTCGAACCGTATCTGTCCAAACAATGGTTCGTGAAAACCCAACCGCTGGCGAAACCGGCCATCGAAGCGGTGCGTAGTGGAAAAATCAAGATCGTTCCCAAATTCTGGGAGAACACCTATTTCGAGTGGATGGAAAATATCCGCGACTGGTGCATCTCCCGGCAAATCTGGTGGGGCCACCAGATTCCGGCGTGGACCTGTGGGACATGCAACGAGTTCACCGTCGCACGGGAAACTCCGCCGGCCTGCCAACATTGCGGGAGCACGGAACTGGTACAGGAAAGCGACGTGCTGGACACCTGGTTCAGTTCCGCGCTGTGGCCGTTTTCCACTCTCGGCTGGCCGGAGCAAACCGAGTCGTTGAAAAAATTCTATCCGACGTCCGTTTTGTGCACCGGGTTCGATATCCTGTTCTTCTGGGTAGCGCGCATGATCATGAGGGGCCTCAAGTTCATGGGCGACATCCCGTTTCATCACGTTTACATCCATGCCCTGATCCGCGACGCTGAAGGCCAGAAGATGAGCAAGACCAAGGGCAACGTCATCGACCCGCTGGTGATGATGGACCAGTACGGTACCGATGCGCTGCGTTTCACGCTGGCGGCATTTGCCGCGCAGGGACGCGACATCAAGCTGGCGGAGGACCGCATCGATGGCTATCGCAATTTCTGCAACAAACTGTGGAACGCGTCACGCTTCGCTTTTATGAATCTCGAGGATTACACCGGCACCTGCGCCTTGGAAACCAGCAAACACCAAAGCCTGGCCGACCACTGGATTCTGAGCCGCCTCAACCGCACCGTGGCAGACGTGCACCAGGCGCTGGAAGCGTTCCGGTTCAACGACGCCGCGACAGCTCTCTATAAATTCATCTGGAACGAGTTTTGCGACTGGTACATCGAGCTGTCAAAATCGCGCTTGAATTCACAAAATTCCGTGGAAAAATATGCCACGCAGAATGTCCTGGTTCATGTACTGGAAGCGACGCTAAAATTATTGCATCCGTTCATGCCATTCATCACCGAAGAAATCTGGCAGAAACTTCCGAAGGATGGAACCAGCATCATGACCGCTCCGTACCCGGAATTCGATCCGCACAAAGAAGATTCCGAAGCAGAAACACATTTACAGTGGGTTATGGATATCATTAATGCCGCGCGCAATATCCGTGGGGAAATGAACCTGAAACCCAGCCTCAAAATTCCCCTACGAATCAAAACTGACGACTCCGAAAAGGAGCTAATCGCCAATACTTCTGCGCATTACGTCATTGAACTGGCACGGCTTGAAGACTTGGAAGTCGGCCCCTCGGTGGTCAAACCGAAGGTTTCCGCATCTTCGATTTTGAGTGGCGCGGAGGTGATCGTACCGCTGGCAGGTTTGATGGATTTCGGAGAGGAAAAAAAGCGTGTCGAAAAAGAGTTGAAAAAAGTCGAAAAAGAGATCATATTTTTAAGTAAGAAGCTTTCCAACCCCAGTTTCGTTGACAAAGCGCCTCCGGAAGTCATCGAAAAGGACCGGCATAAACACAAGGACCTGTCGGAAAAGCAAACCAAACTTCAAGTTCATTTGAACACCATCGATCAGGCCTTGGCCTGACCCCTCTTATGGAAGTTGGTTGAACACTTTCCCCCAATCGTTGGGTATTAATTGTATTGAATGGAAGCCATAGCAGAACTCACAACCCGAGACTCCATCCCGGCAAATGACACGTGGGATTTGGACGGCCTTTACGCTTCAAGGGAAACCTGGCAGGCGGACTTCCAGTCGCTGGAATCGCAGTTGCCGCAGTACGCGTCGTTTCAGGGAACTCTGGGCGAGTCCGCCGGAAAACTCAAAACCTGCCTGGAGTTCGACATGGCGTTTTCCCGGACGTTGGAGAAGGTGTACACCTTCGCCCACCTGCGTAACGATGAGGATAAAACCAACAGCTCTCACCAGGGCCGTTATGAAACGGTCACCCGTTTGCTGACCCAGACCCAGCAGGCGCGGAGCTTCATCAATGCCGAGATCATGGCCATCCCTGATAAAACCATGCAGGGGTTTCTCAATCATCCGGAACTGGAACTGTACAGACTGTACCTCGAGCGGCAGTTGCGTTACCGCTCACATACGCTGTCGGAAAAAGAGGAGGCTCTGCTGGCGGCTTCGTCGGAAATGGCGCGCGCTCCGCAAGAGGCCTTCGGCATGCTGGACAACGCCGACCTCAAACTGGGCACGGTGAAAGATGAACACGGAAAAGAGATCGCCCTTACCCAGGGCAATCTGCAAAGCCTTCTGCAGAAGTACGACCGGCGGGTCCGGCAGGAAACCTTCGAAACGTTTTACAAGGCGTACGAAGATCACAAGTTCACCTACTCGACGTTGTTGTCCGCCAGCATCAAAAAGGATATCTTTTACGCGCAGGCCAGAAATTATCCTTCCGTTCGCGCAATGAATCTGTTCACCGAGAACATCCCAGCGGAGGTATACGATAACCTCATTGAAACCGTGCACGGCCACCTGGAGCCGCTCCACCGGTATTTCGACATCCGCCAACGGATTCTGGAACTGGACGAATTGCATGTGTACGACACCAGCGTCCCCCTGGTCAAGGACCTGGATTGGAATATGCCCTACGAGGAAGGGATAGACAAAATATGCGAGGCGCTCAAACCGCTGGGAAGCGATTACGTCGGCGTCATGAAAAAAGGATTGTTAAATGCACGCTGGGTGGACCGTTACGAAAACAAGGGCAAACGGAGCGGCGCGTACTCCTCCGGCTGTTACGATTCCAATCCGTTTATCCTGATGAACTATCTGGACGACAACATCAACAGTGTCTACACCCTCGCGCATGAAGCGGGCCATTCGATGCACTCGTACTCCTCGAACAAGAATCAGCCCTACATTTATGCCGACTACACCATTTTCGTCGCCGAGGTCGCTTCCACCTTCAACGAGGCGCTGTTGACGCGCTACTTTCTGAGCCAGGACATCAGCCGCGACATGCGCATTTACTTGATCAGCCGGGAAATCGACAATATCCGCGGCACACTGATCCGGCAGACCATGTTCGCCGAGTTCGAACATCAAATTTACCAGGCCGCTGAATCGGGGCAACCGATGACCGTGGACGCATTCCAGGACATCTACAAGAAACTGCTGGAAACCTATTTCGGCGACGGCGTCGCGCTGGATCCCTGTCTGTCGCTCGAGTGTTTTCGCATCCCGCACTTTTATTTCGGGTTTTACGTGTACAAGTACGCCACCGGCATTTCCGCCGCCTATGCGCTGGCTGACAAAGTTCTGAACGGCGGCGATAAGGAATTGAACGATTACCTCAACTTTCTGAAGTCGGGAGGGTCCAAATACCCGATCGATCTTTTGAAGGGCGCAGGCGTGGACATGAGTTCGCCCAAGCCGATTGAAACGGCGCTGGGCAAATTCGGGGAACTGGTCAACGAATTGCAGTCTTTGACCGCTTAACGTGGGTTTCGTGTTTTTTAAAAATTATTTGAGGAAACTATTTTGAGAAATTCAGACCAATCCAACTCTTCGCAACGCCGCGGGCAAAAGAATCGAAGACCCAGCGGTAAAAACGACCATCGGGGCGGTAGCGGCCAGAAAACTTCCGCCTCCAGCGGTCAGCGCACCGGACAGCAACGGTCCAGCAGCGGCCAGCGCAATGCCTCATCCCGGGGCAAAACCCGAAACGAAATTTCCCAGGCGTGGGCTTCGGACACCACCACCTTGTCCTCCCATATGCCGACTATCCAAAGAAACGCATGGGACCCCAAAGCGAAGAAAAGTGATAACAAAAACGGCAACGGCTCGAACCCGCGCTCGCGCAGAAAGAATAAGCCGTCCAATGCCAAAAATCGGTTCGGGAAACCCGAGCAGACTCATCCCCGGAATAAACCGCATGCCAGTTCGAGTAACAGTGTTTCCGACAAACAACCGTCCCAATCCAATCGGGACGCGGCCCCGCGCGAAAGGGTCAAACAGATTGGCAACATCGATCCATTCGAATTGTTCTGCGCCTACCATCTGGGTATCACCCAAGACAAAGGATACCGCACCGCCAATATCAACGAAGTGGCGAACCGCTTCCGCACCGAACAGGGGATGGTCAAGCAGGCGTTGAAGGAATACGATATGGACCCCGAATCCCTACTGAACCGGGATTTTGACATGGCGCTGGCGCAGTTGGATATTCAGGTCGCGCCGGAAGGGGTGGACCGGTTGGAATTGGCCCATGGCATTTATGACGATTTTCAGAATGCGCCGCGCATCAAACGCGACTGGAATAAAATACTCGAGGAAGACCGAAAAGAAAATCAGAAAATTTTCAGAGACTAATCCTGCTTTAAAATTCCCCCGCCATATTGAATCTGCGGTTCATCTTCTTCAACCGCTTCATCGCCATTTTTATCCCGCTGAAATTTCAAAGCGGTCTCCATGATCTTGTCTTGCAGACCCATCGCCTTGCCGTTGGAACACTTCACATCGTTCAACAGAATGGAAAACGCGAACCGCTCGCCGTCGTTCGACTGATAATATCCCGACAGCGCGCTGACGTGATTCAGGGTACCCGTTTTCACGCGTATCTTCTGCGCCTCCTTTTGATGGTCCATACGGTCGATCACACTGCCATCGAGGCCCATGACACCCAGCGCAGAAATAAACTCGGGAAAAATGCTGAGGTCGTCGTGCGCGTCTTTTAGCAGGGAGATCACCTGGTCGGGGGTGACCTGGTTGGTCTTGGACAGGCCGGAGCCATCGACCATGTGGTACTGTTCGGGGTAAAAGCCGAGCTCCTGCATGTAATCCTGCAACAACAGCACGCCGTTTTCCGTGGTACCCGGCTCGCCAATAAATTGCGCCGCCAGGGTTTTCAGAATCTGCTCGGCGATGAAGTTATTGCTGAACTTGTTGAGGCCGCGCAGGATTTGTCCCAGCGGAGGCGACTCGTGATCCACCAGCTGAGTGGCACCCTGGGGCACCACGCCCCGCTGCACCTTGCCCGTCACCCGCACCCCGGCCTGCTGGAGAAACCGCTTGAAGGTGATCGCCGTGTACCGTTGCGGGTCGGTGACGTTCAGATAAAATTTCTTGCGCGCCACGTTTTTGGGAAGCCGGCCTTTGATGATGATCTCGTCATAACCCTTATGACCCAGCCGGTTGACGATCAATTTCCGGCGGCTCCGTTTGTTCCTGGTGGTCACCGCTCTATTTTTGACGCGAAAATATTCAATATCCGGATCTATCACAACCGTGGGCCGGTCTCCCGGCTTTTTCCCCGGCTCCACATACACAACAACCGTGTTGAAGTTAAACGACAACGCACCGATCGGTGCCAGATACGCTTCCGGGCCGCGGTACGATTCCCAACTCTTCAGCTTGCCCTGTCCGTTGAAATAACTGTTGTCGGCGATGATGTTGCCTTCTATTTTTGTGATCGGCAGGTTCCTGAGCTCGTTCACCAGAATCCACATCTGCTCGGTCACCAGACTGGGATCGCCGAATCCCTTAATGTACAGATCACCTTTGAGAACCGTGCCCTCAATCCGGCCGACGGCATACAAGTGGGTATGGAAACGGTAGTCGGGTCCCACTTTCTTGAGCGCCATCGCGGATGTGAACATTTTCATGTTGGAGGCGGGGGTGAACAGGAGGTCGCTGTTGCGTGCGTAGAGGACCTCTTTGCGATCCAGCGAATAAAACTTGGCGCCCACGCGTAGACCGTCCGGGCAGGACTGGGAAAAAATTGTGTCGACCGCGCTCTGAAACCGCGCTACGGCGGAGTCGCTTCCCGGCGCCATCTCGTCGGAGAACCCGGCACCCGGCACAAAGAAAAACGCCAGCCCAAAGGCGGCGAGAACAAACCGCTTTTTGATGAAATCAAAGCCCATCTTTAAATTGTACAAGCGTAACCATTTCAATGCAATTGACAAATTATACTCCGCGCCGTATGCTTGCGTCCCGGCGAAGGACCCGAACTGACGGGGAATGGGCGGGATAACGCGATTCAATAATTACTTTCGCCACCCGGGGTTATAAAATTAACTGCGGCGGTTGGCCGCCTTTTTTGAACAACTCTCCCACACTGGAAACACGATGAGCTACGATCTGGTGGGTATCGGCAATGCGCTGGTGGATATCGAAGTGCAGGTCTCGGAAGATCTGGTGCACACGCTGGAAGTCACCAAGGGCGGCATGACGCTGTCCACCAAAGATAACCAGGACGCCATTCTGGCGCGCATCTCCAACTTCACACAGAAGATCGTCTCCGGGGGCTCCGCCGCCAACACCATTCACGGCTTCAGCTCACTCGGCGGCAGAGGGTATTACCTTGGACGCGTCGCCGATGACACCTTCGGCAAACATTACACCGACGACATGAAAGACTGTGGCGTCGGCTTTCCCGGACCGGACTCGAATACCGAGGGCACCGGCACCTGCCTGATCCTCATCACCCCGGACAGCGAACGCACCATGCTCACGCACCTCGGCATCTCGTCAGAACTGCATCCCGACAACGTCGACGCAACCATCGTCCAGCATGCGAAAACGGTGTACATCGAAGGCTACCTTTGGACCGGCGAAGAAACCCGCCAGGCCGCCACCAAAATGGCCGACGCCGCCCGCCAGGCCGGCGTGCCGGTCGCTTTCACTTTAAGCGATGCGTTCGTGGTCAATACTTATAAGGACTCGTTGATCGATTTCATCCGATGGAAGGTGGACATCCTGTTCTGCAACCACGTGGAAGCACAGGCGATGACGAATAAAGATAATGATGAAAAAGCGTTCGCCGAACTCAAGGGCATGGTCGATACCCTGTTCATGACGCGCGGTGCCGAAGGCTCGTGGGCCACCAATTCGCAACACGCCAAAATTCATATCGAGCCGTTTCAGGTGAAGGCGGTCGACACCACCGGCGCGGGCGACCTCTACGCCGCCGGGTCGTTGTACGGCCTCATCCACAATCACGGTTTGAAAGAGTCGGCGGTTCTCGGTTCCTACTGCGCGGCGCAGGTGGTGACCCATCTCGGCGGCCGCATGCCCGCCCACTCCCACACCCATGTCCTGAAAATCCTAGAACTCTATCCCGGCGCATAGAAAACATATCACCCTTCGAGACACTTAGTGTGATAATACGAATTCCTCTGCGGTGAAGAAAGGGTTTTCCGTCTGCATTAAGGTTGGAGGCAGAGAACAGTTCCGCCAGGCTACAGGCGGCCCTCTTCCACGTCATAGACGTCGAACCAGACATAGACCGGCGGATACGGGGGCAGGGTTTCCCGGATGTACTTTGCGAGGAATTCCTGCGCCTCGTCCGACATTTCGCTCAATCGCATGTCCCGCATTTTGTTGTTCCACCGGACGATCTCCAGCGGGTTCTTGATTTTCGATTGCGTCTCGAACCATTCGGCGACCTCTTCATCGCCCGCCCCCGTGGCGATTACTTCCTTCATGTCCTCATGGTCGACCCCCGTGAACTCCTCCAGCTGACTGCATAACGAGCAGTACCAGTAATTATATTCCCCATTAATTCCCAAAAGGAGCGCGCGGCATTTATCCAGACAGCGGGCGAGAATGACGTATCCACCCAAAACCACCCGGGGGCTTCGCGGGGATTCCTGGGTCAAATCCCTGGCCAGGCGTTGTAATTTTTCCTTATTCATAAACAGATCCTTTTGTATGGGGATTGGGATTAAATGCCGGGCGATCGGAGCACAATCATTTTTTCTTCGGTCATCTCCAGCATGGTCGGCAGAATGCCTCCCACCCCCAAGCCGGAAGTGTTACGTCCCGCGAACGGCATCCAGTCGACCCGGAAGGCGGTGTGGTCGTTCACCATGACGGCGGCGGCATGCAGGCGTTTGGCTGTGTCGAGGGCGGTATCGATGTTGCGGGTGAACACGGCGGCTTGAAACGAGTAGGGAATTTGATTGGCCCGCTCGATCGCATCCATTCGATCCTTGAACGCATAGACGCAAACGACCGGACCAAATATTTCCTCACGCGACACTTTCACTTGATCGGGAGGGTTCAGCAGGACTGTCGGCGCATAACAGGTGTTCCCGATTTTTGTGCCGCCGGTGAGAACTTTCGCCCCGGCAGACCGCGCCTCCTCCACCCATTCGGCGACACGGTCCACTTCCCGCTCCAGGATGAGCGGGCCGACTTCGGTGGCTGCATCGGTGGGATCGCCCACCACCAGCTTTTGGGCAAGATCGGTCAATCCACCGGCAACAGCATCGACAATGGATTCATGCGCAAACACGCGTTGCACCGACACGCAGACCTGCCCTGCATGATAAAAGCCGCCCTTCGCCAGCAGAGGCAACGCGTCTTTCACATCGGCATCTTCATCCATAATGACGGGAGCCGCGCCGCCGTGCTCCAAAGTGCATCGAGTCCCGGGCGCCAGTTTGGAACGCAAATGCCAGCCAACCTTTGCGGAACCGATGAAAGAAAAAAAAGCCACACGGGAATCCGTCACCAGTTTTTCTGAAACCGAATTGTCGCACACCAGAACCTGACACCATTCTCTGGGAAGCCCGGCTTCGTACAGGCCGTTGACGAGGTTGAAGCACGAGAGCGGCGTGGTCAATGCCGGTTTCACAATCACCGGACACCCCACCGCCACCGCCGGGATCACCTGATGCACAATCAGGTTGAACGGATGATTGAACGCGCTCACCGCCGCCACCACACCGATCGGCTCGCGCCGGGTATAGGCCAGGCGGTGCATCGACGAGGCGGTCACATTCATGGGAATTTCCCGGCCCGTCAATTGGCTGATGGAGCGAGCCGCTTCCCGAATGCCCTGCACCGCGCGGTCCAGCTCGACGCGGGAATCGATCAACGGCTTGCCGCCTTCTTCCGCCGCCTGCCGGGCAAATTTTTCCGCTTGGTCCTCGACTAGTGTGGCGGCCCTTTCTAAAATTTCGATGCGTTGGGGCACGGGAATCGCGTGGTCTGGATTTTCCGCCAATCGGCTTGCCGCGGATAGAATGCGCTCCAACTTCTGGGCGTCGTCCCATTCAATTTCCGAAATCAGATGACCGTCGAACGGGGCAAGGACTTTAAGGGGTTCCGGCATCGCCAGCTCCTATTCCAAGACAAGATTCATATGATACAGGTAATGGCATTCAATTCTTCGATCAACACCCGCTCGTTCTCGGAATAATCGATGGGCACGTCAACCAGATGAATCCCCGGCGCGGCCAGGCAGTTTTTGAGAAATCCGGCGAGTTGATCGGTGGACTCCAAACGGTGTCCCTCGGCGCCATAAGATCGGGCGTATTGTACGAAATCGGGATTGCCGTAATCCAAGCCGAATTCCTTGAATCCCATTGCTGCCTGCTTCCATTTGATCATCCCGTAGGCGTCATCACGCAGGATAAGAACGACGAGGTCCAGTTTCAACCGGACCGCCGTTTCCATTTCCTGAGAGTTCATCATAAAACCGCCGTCGCCGCAGATGGCCATGACTTTTCTATCGGGATGAACGATTTTGGCGGCCATGGCCGAGGGCAATCCCGCCCCCATGGTGGCCAGCGCATTGTCGAGCAACACCGTGTTCGGCGCGTAGGCTTTGTAGTTTCGGGCAAACCAGATCTTGTAGACCCCATTATCGAGGGTGATGATACCGTCATCCGGCATGGCATTACGGATTTGCGCCACCAGGTGTTGGGGGAGAACGGGAAAGGGCGCGTCCCGGCTTCGCTCCTCCACATGAAGTTCGATTTCCTTTTTAACCCGTTCCAAATAACCGAAATTCCAATGCTCCTCTTTCTCCAGCCGGGCGGCCAAAACGTCAATACTCCAGGCGATATCCCCCACGACTTCCAGCTGCGGAAAATACACTTCATCGACTTGGGCGGAAAAATAATTGATGTGAATGACTGTCGAGCCACCTTCCTCCATGAAAAAAGGCGGCTTTTCAATCACGTCGTGGCCGACGTTGATGATCAAATCGGCGCGGTCGATCGCGCAGTGCAGGTAATCCTTGTCGGAAAGGGCCGCCGTTCCGAGGAAATGAGGATGCCGCTCATCGACTACGCCTTTGCCCATTTGCGTATTAAAAAAGTAAATTCCGGTATTGTCGATCAATTGCCGCAAGGCCTGACACGTCCGGTTGCGGTTGGCGCCGGCCCCGATCAAAAGGAGCGGCTGGCTGGCGGAACGGATCATGGCGACCGCCCGGTCGATCACCGCTTCATCCGCTTGCGGCCGCCGCGCATGCCTCACCGGATAAGGACTGGCGGTACATTCCTCGATGGCAATATCCTCCGGCAATTCAAGATGGACGGCTCCCGGACGTTCCTCCTGGGCCAAACGAACGGCCTCGCGAATCAACACCGGGATACTGTTGCCATGTACGATCTGTTTGGTGAATTTGGTGAGCGGACGCATCATTTCAACGATATCGATAATTTGAAAGCGCCCCTGCTTGCTTTTCTTGATGGGTTTCTGTCCGGATATCATCAGGATCGGCATAGCGCCCAGCTGAGCGTAGGCCGCGGCGGTTACCAAGTTGGTGGCTCCCGGTCCCAGTGTGGACAAACACACCCCGACCTTGCCTGTCAACCGCCCGTAGGTCGCCGCCATGAACCCCGCCGCCTGCTCATGGCGCGTCAGAATCAATTGAATGCTCGAAGTTCTTAACGATTCAAGAAAATCGAGGTTTTCCTCTCCGGGAACCCCAAAAATATATTTCACACCTTCCTGTTCAAGAGACCGGACAAAAAGATCAGACGCTTTCACGAAAACCTCCTGAGATTCCCTGCGGTCGAAGAACCCATCCGTACTGCAAATAATATTGTGGATATTGTATAGGAAATTCTAAAAACTTTACCCAATTAAGAATTAAATCCCAACCAGACCCAGGGTAACCACTTGCCTAGGGAGCTTGGTGGGTGCGGTGGAAGGCGGTCCAGGTATCGCAGTGGCCGCGAGCGAAGGCTTCGAATCCCATCAGGCGGGGTTTCCATTCCGGTTTCAACAGGCGGTAACATTCCTCCGCCACCGCCTCATAATATTCCCCCATCTTGCGTTCGATGTCCCCGGAGCGGGACCGCCGCATAACATCGCGGATATGGACCCGGCGAAGCGCCTCCTTGTTGGCGCGCTTGGCCGCCAGGTAATAGTTCAACACTTCTTCCATCTCGACGCGCTTGCCCGGACGGTACAAGTGCCCGGCGACGTAGGTGTCGAAGTCCAGTTGCAGGGCGCGTTTCAATCCCACCACCTGGCTGTAGATATCAACCGTGACAAAATTTTTAAACGGCACCGCTTTCGGCGTGGCGACGTCGACGTACATCAGGATGCGTTTCTGAGGCAGATAGATCATGATGTTGCCCTTGCCGTGTCCCTCGCCGGAATAAATCAGATCGACGCGCACCCCGCCCAACTCGAGGACCGACTTTTCACCAAACGTAATGTGCGGTATCGGCCGCGCCGGGTCTTTGTACCGTTGCAACAGTTTCTGCGTTTCCTTGTGCGCGACGATTTGCGTTCCGTCGGCGAACAGGAACGCATCGCCGATGTGATCCAAGTGCGGATGGGAATAGATCATGATTTTGACCGGCTGGTCCGTCACCTCCCGGATGGCTTTCTGCAACAGCGGTCCGGCACCGCGAATGGGATCGACCAGGATCACGCCCTGAGCGGTGGCGACGAACAGGGTATTGTAGACCCCGTTGGAAAAGAAATAAACGTTCTGCGCCAGCGCCTGCAGGAGGTAGCCTTTGACAGGCAGAGACGGGATGGCTTCGACGTAGCCGTCGGGTTCCCAGTCCGTCGAGGTGAGCAGTTCCGCGGTTACCGGAGGCGGGGTTCCGGCATCGCCGGCGGGGGCCGGTCCGGTCACGCATCCGGCGCACGCCCAGAGGAACAGCACCCCAAAAATCCGCCCGGCATATCGGCGAAACGGATGAGTCGTGGAGAGGTTACACATTTGCAGTCCAATTTGTTACACTGTGGCCGCTCCTACCCGGCCCCTTGGCAGGGGAGGCAATTTGCTGACAGTTGTCTGCGTCCATTGATCCTTGGGCGCAATTAAAAAATGGGTCCAGCGTCACGCTGGCCCGGCCGCGCAGGTTTTATCCTTGTACAGGTTTGACCCTTAATATTCAATCCCTATCCCATGGAGGTCCTTCATGAAGCATCTCGCACCCCTCTTTTCCGCACTGTGGCTCACACTGCTCTTGGCCGGTTGCGGATCGACGGGCAAAAACTTTCCGGTTCTGCATATCGGCAATATCCAAAACGGCGTCACCACTCAGTCGCAGATCCTCGATTGGTTCGGCTTGCCCTATATTGAAGGGATGCGCAACGGCGATCCCATGTGGACGTTCCAGTTCGACAGTTGGAGTGCCGTCGGCGATGACAAATCCAAGGAACTGGTGATCCTGTTCGGCCAGAATAACGTTGTCAAGGCTTACCGCTACGCTTCCAATTTGGATGAATAGGCCCCGCGTGCGCCCAGATCTTTTGCAGCCCTGATGCTATGACCTCCTTCCAACTGTTCGTGTTCGATTTCGACGGCACGCTGGTCGACACTCAAAAGGACATCGTCGATTCGGTCAACCGCGCACTCGAAGAAATGGGACTCCCAACGCGCGACCGCGAAACCCTGTTCACCTTCATCGGCAAAGGCGTGGACCAGCTGATGACCCGGTCACTGGAAGGTACGGGATACAGCGACGTGCCCCGCGCGGTCGACGCCTTCATGCGGCATTACGACGAACACCTGATGGACCAGACCGATCTCTTCCCGAACTGCCGCAAAACCCTCGATCATTTTTCGGGCACACCCAAAACCATCCTGTCCAACAAACCCACCTCCTTCATCACCCGGATACTGGACGCCCTCGACTGCCGCGCTCCGTTCAAGACCATCATCGGCGGCGACCTGATGGCGGCGAAAAAACCCGACCCCGTCGGCCTCCGTCACATCATGGAACAGCACCGGGTGCGCCCGCAGGCAACCCTCATGGTCGGCGACAGCCTGGTGGACATCGAAACCGGAAAACGCGCCGGGGTCAAAACCTGCGGCGTCACCTACGGCCACGCCGGACGCGCCTCGCTCGAAACCGTCCAACCGGACTGGATCATCGACGACCTTTCGGAACTGAAACAACTCTTTCACTGACCGCGCACGCCTCATTTGACTTTACTTCGGGGACTGCCTACAATTGCCGATTCCCATGAATACCCAGGACATTAAAAACATATACATTATCGCCATTTGCGGGACCGGTATGGCATCCCTCGCCGGGCTCCTGAAAGGGGCCGTGTACCGCGTGACCGGGTCGGACGCTAACGTCTATCCGCCGATGAGCACTCTGCTGGAAAACGCCGGGATCGAAATCAAGCCCGGCTATCACAAGGAAAACATCACCGGGGAGATCGATCTGGTGGTCGTGGGCAACGCCGTGTCCAAAGATAATGAGGAAGTCCTGGCGGTGCAGGCGGCGGACATTCCGTATATCTCCATGCCGCAGGCGCTTTCCCGGTTTTTCCTGGAGGGCCGGAAATCGCTGGTGGTCACCGGCACCCACGGCAAAACCACCACCTCCGCCCTGCTGAGCTGGGTGTTTGAGGTTTGCGGACAGAAACCCGGATTCATGGTCGGTGGTTGGCTCAAGAATTTCGACACCAATCACCAACTGCCCCAGGGCGACTGGTTCATCACCGAGGGAGACGAATACGACACCGCCTTTTTCGACAAAGGACCCAAGTTCCTGCACTACCGGCCGTATGCCGCTATCTTGACGAGTATCGAGTTCGATCACGCCGATATCTTCAGGGATCTCGACCATATCAAGGAATCGTTCCGGAAATTTATGAAGATTATCGATCCCAAGGGTTTTCTTTTAGTTGAAATTTCCGATCAAAACACGAAAGATGTCATTAACCACGCCCCATGCGAAGTGGAAACCTACGGGTTTTCGGACCAAGCCGACTGGCAGGTCGCCGGTTATCAGTTCGCCGACGGGCACGGGCGGTTCACCCTGAAACACAAGGGCACCGAAGTCAGGCAGTTTCACCTGCCGATGATCGGCCGGCACAACGTGCTGAACGCCGTTGCAGTGACGGCTCTGGCTCTCAAGTGCGGCCTCTCGGCGGAAGCGGTGTCCCAAGGCCTGCAGGAATTCAAAGGGATCAAACGGCGTCAGGAAGTGGTGGGCGAAAAAAACGAGGTGACGGTGATCGACGATTTCGCGCATCACCCCACCGCCATCCACCTGACCCTGGAAGGAGCGAAAGACGCCTGGCCGGATGGCCGCATCTGGGCGGTGTTCGAGCCGCGATCCGCCACCTCGCGGCGCAAAGTGTTCGAGGAATCCCTGCCGGACAGTTTTAAGTTGGCGGATAAGACGATCATCGCCGATCTGTTTGCGCCGGAGAAAGTGAAGGCAGAGGAACGGCTCGATCCGAAAAAAGTGGTGGCGGCGATTAAGGAAAAAGGGCGCGAAGCCTGGTTCTTCCCGACGGTGGAGGAGATCATCGATTTTATCGCCGAACATCAGCAACCGGGCGACGTAGTCATGATCATGTCTTCCGGCGGGTTTGACGGCATTCACAAGAAACTGCTGGACCGTTTATAACGTATGAACACACTGGGACAACTCAAACTGAAACTTCTGCACCGGGGCATAGCCTTCGCCAAAAACGTGCGGAGCGATGACCGCGTCGCGCCGGGACTCTTTCCCGATAACGACGGACAGGCCCTCGTTCTGTCGCTGGCGGAAAACTTTTTCGTGCGCGCGCGGGTGAACCCGGACAAGGATGCGGCCTATCTGATTAACATTGAGAAAGATAAAGTGGTGCTGGCAACGGAAACCGGGCCGCTGGAGATCGGCGTCATTCCCGCGCCGGGTTTTTTAAAAGAACGGCAGGCGGCCCGCAACCCGGCGTCGGCTTTTATTCAACTCAACGGCTACTGCCTCAACCTACACCTGAGCCTGGAGACCGACACGCGCCAGCTGAACTTGAGCCTGGAAGACACCCTCCACCTGGTTCGCGCCGCATTTCAGGAAGGGGTGGCCGATCTGGTGCAACTCAACATGGAGCATTGCGTGGAAAAGGACCGGGGGTTTTCCCGCCTCGCGCCATTGGTGCAAAGCATCAAGAAAAATTTCCGGACCTTTGTCGCCCTGCGCGGATTCCCGCCGGACGATCTCGGAGTGATCGATTCGTTTTACGCGGCGGGGGTGGATTTGATCACCTTCCCGCTCGAACAATATGCGGCGGACGGTGGCCTGCAACCCGCTCTGCCCGCCAAGCAGGGGGCCAAGGCGCTGGAATATGCGGCGGGGGTGTTCGGCGCGGGCACCGTGTCCACCGAGCTGGCGCTGGACTTTAAGCATCCGCAACCGTTGCAGGAAAAAATCATCGCCCTGTCGAAACAAGGCATCCTGCCGCTGATCCAGATTCCTGAGCGCGGCCTGCATCTGCCGGACGAACTGCAGGAAGTGCGACGCGTGGCCGATCACCTCCACAAAACCACCCATAAGGAAAAACTCAACTTGAAATGGCTGTACCCGGCAGGCGGCTGGATCAGCCCGTTGGATGCCAACTTTTACACCGACCCGGCGGACACCGCGAAACTCGCCCAACGGCCGGTGTATCAGTCGACTCTCGGCAAAACCGCCTCGGAAGGCTTTGCCGCCCTGCGCCGCAAACTGCGCATCAAAAACGTCAGCGACTCCTACGAATCCGCCGGGCTTTGACCCGAATTTTCCTGTAAGCTTTCCCGCCGCCGCCCGACTTCTATCTAACGGATTTTACAGACAAGTCCCGTTCCCGGTTGAACTTGAATCACTCTTTCTGATAGGCTGACATTATGAATTTTGCACCGCACATCTCGATTCCGGAAAACACGCCTGAGATCACGAAAATCCCCGAAGTGCCGATGGCGGGGCTCGATACGCTGTGGCTCCAGATCGGCGGCACGGTGTGCAACCTGACCTGCACGCACTGCTTCATCAGTTGCACGCCGCAAAATAATAATCATCCGCTGATGACGCTGGCCCAGGTCCAAAAACATCTGGAGGAATCGAAGCATCTGGGCATCAAGGATTACTACATTACCGGCGGCGAAGTGTTTCTCAACCCGGAACTGTTGGAAATTTACGAGGCGATTCTGGCCTACGGCCCCTGCCACACCCTGACCAACGGCCTGCTCATCAGCAAAGAAAAAGCCCAGAAGCTGGCGGAGTTGCAATCCCGATCCAAAAACATATTAAATTTCCGGGTCAGCCTCGACAGCCTCGACGAAAAAGAAAACGACGCTATTCGCGGCAGAAATTGCTTCAAGCTGGCTCTACGCGGCATCCGTTACCTGGCGGAGGCGGGTTTTTCCGCTCACCTGACCATGGTGCGCAGTTGGGACGACGAAGACGACCCCGCCATGGAAACCAAAGCCCTGGCGTTCATGCGGGAGCACGGCGTGACGAATCCACAGGTGAAGTTTTTGCCGGGATTTATGATGGGAGAGTTGGCGGTGAACGAAAGGGAATACCATCCCAACGAGCGCGTCACCGAAAAATGTTTCGAGAATTTTCCCATCACCAACCTGCAATGCTCTTCCTCGCGCATGGTGACGGCCAAGGGCGTATACGTATGCCCGATCCTGATCGAAGAAGATCAGGCGCGCATGGGCGACACCGTCGAAGAAACCCTGCGCCCCTTTCCGCTTTACCACTCAGCGTGTTACACTTGTAGAGTTTCCGGTATGAGCTGTAAAAGCTGACAGCCTCCGGCTGAGGAAACGCTTTTGGAAATAGCTTAAATTCAACCTTCGACAGACTCAGGGCGACAGGGAAATTTCGATCATGGCAAACGCTGAATCTACCATGGTTCCGTTGGGCACCCCGGCACCCGATTTCAGTCTTCCCGGCACCGATGGTAAAACGTATTCCCTGATGAACTTTGGGGATAAAAGGATCCTGGTCATCATTTTCATGTGCAACCACTGCCCATATGTGAAAGCCACGTTGAGGCGATTGATCAACCTGCAAAAAGAATACGAGGAGAAGGGGGTGCGGCTGGTGGGCATCAACGTCAACGATGCCAAAAAATATCCCGATGATTCGCTGGAGAATATGAAGGCGCTCGTCGAGAAAAAAAACCTCCCCTTTCCCTACCTGTACGATGAATCGCAGGCATCCGCGAAGGCCTATGACGCTGTCTGCACGCCGGATATTTTTGTTTATGGAGTCGAGCGGACTCTGAAGTACCGGGGCCGGGTCGACGACAACTGGCAACACCCGGACCAGATTACCCGCCACGATTTGAAAGATGCCATTGAAGCCCTCCTCACCGACCAGGACGTCAACACCGACCAGGTCTCCTCCATGGGTTGTTCCATCAAGTGGAAAGAATAATTTCCAAGGGCAGGGATCAACCGTTCAGACTTCCTTGGTTTCGCTTCCGAACAGGTTGAGCTGAATGGGCTGGGGTCCTTTGCCGTCCACCGGCACCACGTAATTGCCATCGAAGCAGGCTGAGCAGTAAGTGGACTTGTCTTCCGCCATGGTATCCATCATGTTTTCGATGTTGAGGTATTCCAGAGAATCGGCGGTGATGAACCGGCACGTCTCCTCCAGCGTATGCTTGGAGGCGATGAGTTCTTCGCGGTCCGGGGTGTCGATGCCGTAATAACAGGGGAACAGTGTGGGCGGGGAACTGATGCGGACATGCACTTCCTTGGCCCCCCCATCCCGCAACATCTTGACGATTTTGCGGCTGGTGGTGCCCCGAACGATCGAATCGTCGATAATGACCACCCGCTTTCCTTTGATGATTTGCTTGACGGCGTTCAGCTTTACTTTCACGCCGAAATGCCGGATCTGGGATTTGGGTTCGATGAACGTCCGTCCCACGTAATGGTTGCGGATCAGCCCCATTTCATAAGGAATTCCCGACTCCTCGGAATAGCCGAGCGCGGAAATGTTGCCCGAGTCGGGAACGGGAACCACCAGATCGGCCTCTACCGGCGCCTGTTTGGCCAAGGCCACGCCCATCCGTTTGCGCACAGAGTAGACATGATCGCCGAACAGGAAACTGTCCGGCCGCGCAAAATAGATATGCTCAAAGATACACCGCTTGACCTCCATCCGCCGGAACGGGAAAAAAGAACTCAACCCGTCTTCGTTGATCAGCAGAACTTCACCGGGTTCGATCTCGCGGATGAATTCCGCCTCGACCAAATCCATGACACAGGATTCCGACGCGACAATATACGCCCCGTCCACTTTGCCAAGGCACAGCGGACGAAACCCGAAGGGATCGCGCGCGGCGACGATTTCATTCTCTGTCATCAGCGCCAGCGAGTAAGCCCCGTTGACCGCCAGCAGGGCCTCCACCACCCGCTCGACAAACGGTTCGGAATGCGAATGCGCAATCAGGTGAACGATCACTTCGCTGTCGTTGGTGGATTGGAAAATCGAGCCTTCTTCGACGAGGGCTTCACGGATCGTGTCGGCGTTAACGAGATTGCCGTTGTGCGCCAGGGCCAGCGAGCCCTTCGCGTAATTGATCAGGCAGGGCTGGGCGTTCATGATCTTGCTGTCGCCAGCGGTGGAATAACGGTTGTGAGCCAGTGCCATTTTGCCGGGCAGGCGCTTGATGCGCTTGGTGCTGAAAACATCCGCCACCAGCCCCATGCCGACTTCCCGGTACATCTGTTCCTTGTCGCAAGAGGTGATCCCGGCGCTCTCCTGTCCCCGGTGCTGGAGCGCGTACAATCCCAGATACGCCAGATTGGCCGCCTCCGGATGGCCGTACACCGCCACCACCCCACACTCCTCGTGAAATTTATCGTTAACCGGCCACTCGGTTTCCATAACGGCTCAAAGAGTTTTCCCAGATATCCTCAAGTGCCAGGATATCTTCGTTGATGAATTCGTTCCCGTCGATTCTGATTTGAAACTTCGAACCTCCCGCAGTTCCCAAGGCGGCAAAGGGAACGCCCGCCTTTTGCGCCAGCGATTCGATCGAAGGCAACGCGTCTTCGGAAAATGAAATCACGATGCGCGACTGGGATTCCCCGAACAGCAAAGCGTCGGCACGCATCCCGCTATTCAATACCAAGTCCGCCCCCAGCGGCTTCGGTCCGGTGAAACAGGACTCGGCCAAAGCCACCGCCAAGCCGCCTTCGGAACAATCATGCGCCGATTGGATCAACCGTTGACGGATCAAGTCCAGGCACAGCCGCTGTACCGCCCGTTCGGTTTTCGGGTCCAACACCGGCGGTTGCCCGCGCAACTCGTTCCAGAATAGTTTCTGATATTCACTGCCGCCCAGATCCTCCAAAGTCGACCCCAGCAAGCCGATGCGATGCCCTGCCTGCTTAAATCCCTGGGTGCAGTGGAGCGAACGGTCTTCCATCAAACCGACCACGGCAATAGTCGGCGTGGGATAAATAGCCTCGCCTTTGGTCTCATTATAGAGACTGACATTGCCACTGACCACCGGAATATCAAAGAAACGGCACAAATCGCCCAGCCCGCGCACCGCTTCCTGGAACTGCCACATGATCTCCGGGTTCTCGGGGTTGCCAAAGTTGAGACAGTTGGTGACGCCTACCGGGTCCGCCCCCGAGCACACCACGTTGCGGCAGGCTTCCGCCACCGCGATCTGTGCCCCGATATACGGGTCGAGATAGCCGTAGCGCGGATTGCAATCCACCGCCAGAGAAAGCGCTTTGTCGGTTTCCGGAACCCTCAGCACCGCCGCATCCGACCCCGGCAGAACCAGCGTGTTGAGCCGCACCATGTGGTCATATTGCTCATACACAAACTGCTTGGAGGCGATTGTAGGCGAAGCCAAAAGTTGTTTCAACACCTCTCCACCCCGCGCCGGGATTTCCTTGGACGACAGGTCCAGTGTCCCCACCTCCGCCAGATAAGCCGGCTTTTGCACCGGACGGTCACACTTGAGCGCCCCGGTCACCACCGCTTCGATGGGCAGAGTGACCACCTCTTCCCCGTTTTCCCGGGCGCGGTAAATGCCGTCATCGGTGACGCGTCCGATCACTGCGACGTCCAGATCCCATTTTTTGAATATTGCCAGCGCCTCGTCTTCATGGCCCTTTTCCACCACGAACAGCATGCGCTCCTGCGATTCGGACAGCATCAACTCATATGCGTTCATGCCCGCTTCCCGCTGGGGAACGGCGTCGAGGTCGAGCTCCAGGCCCATGCCGGCGCGTTCCGCCATTTCAAACGAGGACGATGACAATCCCGCCGCGCCCATGTCCTGCACGCCGACCACCCAATCCTCTTTCATGATTTCGAGACAGGCCTCCAATAATAACTTTTCGGTAAACGGGTCGCCGACCTGAACTGTCGGGCGTTTTTCTTCAGTGGCGTCGTCGAATTCCGCCGAAGCCATGCTGGCGCCATGGATGCCGTCGCGTCCGGTTTTGGAACCGACATACAACAACGCGTTGCCAATCCCCGACGCATTGCCGAGAAATATCCGGTCGGCTTTGGCGAGGCCCAGGCAGAAAACGTTGACAAGGATGTTGCCGTTGTAGCAGGCGTCGAAATAAATATCGCCGCCGACGGTCGGCACGCCGACGCAGTTGCCATAGTCGGCGATGCCTTTCACCACCCCGTTCAACAGGTAGCGGGTTTTTTCATGATCGGGATCGCCGAAGCGGAGCGAGTCGAGCAGGGCAATCGGACGCGCGCCCATGGTGAACACGTCGCGCATAATGCCGCCTACCCCCGTCGCCGCACCCTGATGCGGCTCGATGAACGACGGGTGGTTGTGGCTTTCGATTTTGAACACCACCGCCAGCCCGTCGCCGATGTCCACCACCCCGGCATTCTCGCCCGGACCCTGGATCACACGCGGGCCCTCGGTCGGAAGCGTTTTGAGGTGCGGGCGCGAGCTCTTGTAACTGCAATGCTCGCTCCACATCGCCGAAAAAATCCCCAGCTCGACCAGGTTCGGGTCGCGTTTCAGCAACTTCTGAATACGGGCGTATTCCTCCGGCGACAGGCCATGCTCGGCCACGATCTCCGGCGTGATGGGAATGGAAGCGGTCATGAATGCGCCAAACTCGATTGAATGAGGGAGTTGAAAATGGTCTGGCCGTCCACCTCCGGCCACAGGGGATCGGCACAGCGTTCTGGATGCGGCATCATGCCCATCACGTTTTTATTTGCGTTGGCGACGCCAGCGATATGGTCGATCGAGCCGTTAGGATTAGCCGTCTCCGGAGTTTTTCCTTCTTCATCGCAGTAGCGGAAGATAATTTGTCCGTTGCCTTCCAGCTGTTTCAGGGTTTCCTCATCGGCGAAATAGCGGCCCTGGCCGTGGTTGATCGGAATTTTCAGCACGGCACCGGGTGCGCACTGGGAAGTGAACGGCGTGTTGTTGTTGTCCACGCGGAGGGTCAGGTTTTTGCAGATGAAGCGTTGACCCTCGTTGTCCATCAAGACGCCGGGGAGCAGGCCGGATTCCACCAGGATCTGGAAGCCATTGCAGATGCCCAGCACACGGCCGCCCCGGTTGGCGAAATCGATCACCGATTTCATGATGGGGGAGAAGCGGGCGATGGCGCCGGGGCGCAGGTAATCGCCGTAGGAAAACCCGCCGGGCAGGACGATAAAGTCGAACGTGTCCAGCGTCTCATCCTTGTGCCAGATCCATTGCGTGTCGAGTTGGAGAACGTGTTTCAGGATGTGGTAGCAGTCGTGGTCGCAGTTGGAACCCGGAAAAACGACAATACCGCACTTCATGGTTGCCTCCTGGGGCGAACGGTCATTCCGCGGGCTCCAGCGAAAAGCGGTAGGATTCGATCACGGTGTTGGCCAGCAGTTTTTCGCACATCTCCGTGACACGGGTCTGCGCTTCCTGCTCGGAGATTCCCGAGAGGGCGACCTCCATATATTTGCCCAGGCGGACATCCTCGACCTCGGCATAGCCAAGATCGTTGAGGGCCTGGTGGACCGCCTTGCCCTGGGAGTCGAGCACCCCATTCTTTAAGGTAACGTGAATTTTAGCGAGCATGTGGCTGAGGCATCAGTGAGACAAGAAAATCGGCCCGGAACGGGTTTCGGAAGAACCCAGTGACCGCCACGGCTCCGACGAAAGGTTATGTTTGCCATTCATGGTCAACATATCATAGAACCCCACCCAATTCCAGCGTGACGCCCGGCGAATCACCGGGGATAATTTTTTATCCTGTCATCCTGAGTCCTTCGGCAAGCTCAGGATAAACTCCGCGAAGAATCTGTGTTTTGGCCTGCTTTAAAAAAGGAAGGGGCATCAACCCCTCCCAGCCTCCCCTTTGAAGGGGAGGAGTTTGAATGTCTGCGGTTATGCAAAGGTCTCCTTACCAAGGAGGAAAAATTTTATCTGCTTTATTCCCCGGCATAGATTTGTTACTTTTCTTAAATGGAGAATCGCTGGAACGACAAGGACGCTGAGGCGGCCATCAAGCAGTATGCCGATGTTGCGGAGGACGTGGCCCTGCGGGTCTACACGTCGCGGTTGATCGGGACCGATCCCGCGCTGGTCCTGCACGGCGGCGGCAACACCTCGGTCAAATCGCGCACGAAAAACCGGCTGGGCGAGGAGGTCGAGGTCTTGTACGTCAAGGGCAGCGGCTGGGACCTGGACACGCTGGAGCCTCCCGGCCTGCCGGGCGTCCAACTCGATTACCTGAGGAAACTGCGTTCCCTCCCCTCGCTGTCCGACGAGGCGATGGTGAACGATCAGCGCACCCACCTGCTGGACGCGTCGTCGCCCAATCCTTCGGTCGAAACGCTCCTGCACGCCTTTTTGCCACAAAAATTTGTCGACCATTCGCACGCCGACGCCATTCTGGTAATCGCCAACCAGCCCAACGCGGAAAAAATCTGCAAGGAAATTTACGGGGATGAGCTGGGCGTGGTGCCGTACATCATGCCGGGGTTCGATCTGGCGAAAGCGGCGGCGGAGGCGTACGAAAAGAATCCGCAGGTGGTGGGACTGGTATTGATCAATCACGGTCTGTTCACCTTCGGCGACACGGCGAAGGCAAGTTACGACGCCCATATCAAGGCCGTCACCCAGGCGGAGACCTTTATCCGGAACCATCCCCGCCAGCCGCTGACCCCCGCCAACGATTCCGGGCCGGCCAACGATGCCGAAATTTTAAAAGCCATCGCACCGGTCCTGCGCGGCCTGTACCGGGAACGTTCCGGCGTTTCGTGGGTGACGCATCACCGCGAAAGCGGGCCGGCGCGCGAGTTCGCCTCCAGCAAGGAGTGCAAAAAGTGGTCGCAGATCGGTACCGCAACACCCGACCACGTCATCCGCACCAAACAGAAACCGCTCCTGCTGAATCCGAAACATCTGGACGATCCCGAACGCCTGCGCTCTGAGCTTTCGGAAGTGCTGGAACGCTATGACAAGGTGTATCACAATTACTTCGTCACCCACCTGGGGAAAAAAGGCGTCGACCTGAAGGAGTTGGACCGCCTGCCCCGGGTGATATTGGTCGCGGGTCTGGGGCTGGTGACGATGGGTAAAACCGTGAAGGAAACGAAAATAGCGGCGGACCTTTACGAGCACACCATCGCAATCATTCAAAGCGCGTTCGACATCAACGCCTACCAGCCGCTGAACGACGCCGACCTGTTCGACATGGAATACTGGTCACTGGAGCAGGCGAAACTGGGAAAAGCCCAGCCGCCGCCCTTGCAGGGACAGGTTGCCTACATCACCGGAGCGGCGTCGGGCATCGGCCGCGCCACCGCGCACCTGTTCGCCCAACAAGGCGCCAACGTTTACCTGGTGGACCTGAACGGCGAGGCCCTCGAGGAAACGGCGACCGCCCTTCAAAAAACCAGCAAGGCGGGCGTCACCTGGCGTGAGGTGGACTTGACCCATGACCAAGCGGTGGCAGACTCGTTCGACCACGCGGTGCGCACCTACGGCGGGGTGGACATTCTTATCTCTAACGCCGGCAACGCGGTACAGGGTCGCATCGGAGAGGTGGACAGCGCTACCCTGCGCGGCAGTTTCGATCTCAATTTTTTCGCGCACCCGACGGTGGCTCCCCACGCGGAGCATATTTTTCTTCCGCAGAAAAACGGCGGGGTGCTGTTGTACAACGCCTCCAAGGCGGCGTTCAACCCGGGCAAGGATTTCGGTCGGTACGCCCTGCCGAAAGCGGCGGTGGTGGCGCTCACCAAACAATACGCGCTGGACTACGGCAGGGAGGGCATCCGCTCCAACGCCGTCAACGCCGACCGCATCCGCACCGGCATGTTCCCCGACGAGTTCATCGCCGAACGCTCCCAGGCGCGCGGCCTGGATCCGGACGCCTACTTCCGGGAAAATCTGTTGGGCAAAGAAGTGCTGGACACCGACGTGGCGGCGGCGTTTCTGCATTTGGCCCTGTCGGAAAAAACCACCGGAAGCGTGTTCACCGTCGACGGCGGCAACATCGCCGCCAGCCCCCGATAACTCCTTAGCAGGAGGAGCTACTTGCTGACGATTAACGGCAAGCGATGGGCCTCGTGCGCAATTGAAAGACAGCCTTCGCCGCCAGCCCCCGATAACTCCTTAGCAGGAGAAGCTACTTGCTGATGATTAACGGCAAGCGGTGGGCCTCGTGCGCAAGCGGAGTACTTCCGCCGATAACTTTAAAACCTCGGCTGTTGAAAGAAACTTATTGATTGTACCTTAACGCCCCAGCAAAGTTTGGCCCGGCGCTTCGCCGGGCGTCACGCCGGTTAAATTTTCCAGCCGCGGGCATCGCACAGTTTGATCAGCGCGGGCAGGAGTGTGACGGACATGATCATGCAGCTGCCGACCCCCAGGGTGAGCACGAGGCCGACGCTGTAAACGCCCTGATGATCCGCCACCATCAGACTGCCGAATCCGATCATGGTGGTCAGCGAGGTGAGGACTACTGCCTGGCCGGTGCTTCTCGAGATCACATTCCTGCCGGCCTCCGGGTTCTCGCGGTGGCGATGCAGGATGTGCACGCCGTCGACCACGCCGATTCCGAGGATCAACGGCAGAATCACCAGATTGGCGAGGTTGAACTGAATGCCGGTCCATCGCATAAGCCCGAAGGTGAGCACCGCTCCCGCCAGCGTCGGCAGGAGGACCAGCACGGTGGTTTTGATATTGCGGAGCGTCAGCATCAGGTACAGAAAAATAGCCGCCAGCGCGTACAATCCGGCGCGGATGTAGGCATCGATCATCAAGCGGCTCGATTCGAACATGTGCACCGCATTGCCGGTGACGTTAGGGTCGATCCGCCGCATCTCGCCCAGAAATTTTTCCATCTCCTCCCGCTCCCAGATGTTGATGCCCGGATACACCAGCAACAGATACTTGCCGTCGGCGCTGACGAAGCGATCTTTCAGGGCCTTCGGGAGTTCCTCCTCTTTCACGGGCGTGGGATGAACCGATTGTTTGAGGTCGGCGATTTTATTCCGGTAGTCGGCGAACAGCGTGCGCGAGAACCCCTGCAAACGATTCGCGGCGGTTGCGGGATCGGCGCTCTGCAAGGCGTCGTCCAGCCGCCGGGCCTGTCGCGAGGCTTGGTACACATCATCCCGCTCTCCTTCCTTTTCTTTTTTACGGAGTTTGAACCGGATATTTTTCAACGTCGCCCGGACGGCCTGCAGGGAAAATGGCTCGTCCGCCGGCGCCACTGCCAGCGGATCGATTAGCGGCGCGAGGGTTTTCACCTGCCGGAGTCGAGCGGGCTGGTTATCCGGCAGGGCCGAGAGCAGGCTTTCCACTTTGCCGACCGAGGGCATGGCTTTGAGCACCCGGTACTTGTCACGGGCCTCTTCGAGGCTGTCCGCCACCAGGGCGGCGTTCCATGAGGCGCGTTTGGCGTTTTCGATAATCTTCATTTCATAACGTACCGCCTCGGTCCCCTTGGCCTGCATGTTGAGCAGGTTGTAATCGAAATACAAATCCTTGGACACAACACCGCACCAGAGAAGCAGTCCCAGCGAAACAAAGATAATCCAGTAATAATGCGAGTACAGTTTTTCAAATAACGCGTCGCGTTTCTCTACCCGCTCCGGCTGGGTGTACACCGGTTTTCGAAAGCGCTCCTCCAGGCTGATCAAAGCCGGCAATAACAGCACCATACCGATGAAACACAGCCCGATGCCGCCGGCGGCGATGATCCCCAATTCAACGATGCCGATGAAGTCGGTGAACACCATGGCCCCGAACGCGATGGCAGTGGTGACGGCCCCCGCCAGATTACCCTGCCCGGTCTGTTGCAGAGTGTTGCGCATGGCCAGGCAGGCATCTTGACCCGAGCGCCGCTCCTCTCGATAGCGGCAGAGGATGTGGATTCCGAAATCGATGCCCAGTCCGATCAAAATGGTGGTGAACACTACGGACAGGATGTTGAGATGTCCGACCGCCAAGGTGGTGTAGCCCATCGCCCACGAGATGGACACCACCAGGGTGAACACCGCCAACAGCGGCTCGGTGACGCGCCGGTAAAACAGAATGAACAGCAGGGCCACGCCGGTCAGGGCATAAAGGGATGCTCGTTTGACGTCGGCATGGGTGGTGTGCATCTCATCCGACGCAAGGACCTCGC
>JAPUGN010000199.1 GCA_027298165.1 Nitrospinota bacterium | reverse complement strand
AGGGCACCCGTTTCGGTGGCGCGTATCTGCACGGTGCCGATTTGAGCGAGGCGGTGGACCTCACCCCGGCGCAGGTGGATGATATTTATTCCGACGAGAACACCCGTTTCCCCAGTCATTTTCCGCGCGGCTGCTGAGCGCAGGGCCGGTAGGGCAGAGGCCTTTGGGCGAATCCAACCGTTATCTTAGCATTCCAGGATTTTTATGCTTCCTCCGGGCGTTGCCCGGTCGGCAACAAGCCATGACATTTGCGGATTTTCTGTTATCCTTGATGCACGCGGTGATCACCGCACCTCATCCATGCCTTCAGGACTCTTGTGGTGTCTTCCCCCTTTCTATCCATCATCATCCCGGCGTACAATGAAGAGGCCCGACTGGCCGAAACCCTTCCCGTGTTGAAGGAGTTTCTGGAGCGTCAGGAATATTCCTGGGAGGTGGTGCTGGTGGACGACGGCAGCAGCGACCGCACCAGCGAAGTTATCCATCAATTTTTCACGCCGGAGGAGGCCCGCAGTTTCAAGAACTCCCCGAATCGCGGCAAGGGTTATTCCATCCGCCGCGGCGTTGAGGAAGCGCGGGGAGAGATTTTGCTGTTTTCCGATGCGGATTTCTCCACGCCCATCGACGAATTCCAGAAACTGTACCATCACATTCAAAACGGATATGAAATCGCCATCGGGTCGCGCTCCCTGCCGGAATCCGATCTGCAGGTGCATCAGGCCTGGTACCGGGAAGGCATGGGGAAGGTGTTCAACCTGCTGGTGCAGGGGATTCTCCTGCGGGGATTCAAGGACACCCAATGCGGATTCAAATGCGTTCGGCGGAAGGACGCCGCGCCGATCTTTTCCCAATTGACTATCGACGGCTTCAGCTACGACGTCGAGTTTTTGTTCCTGGCGCAGAAAAACGGGTTGAAGATCAAGGAGACCCCGGTGCTGTGGCGGAATCATCCTGACTCCCGTGTCCGTATCGTGCAAGACTCTTTTCGCATGCTGACAGATCTTATCACCGTCCGGTTTCGAGACCTGTTCGGCCAATACGACTGATGGCAGAAGCTTCCCGCAATACCAAGATCGGGCTGGCGGTCCTGTGCTTGGGGCTCATACTCTGGGGTTTGACGGACGTCCGCCAGCGTGCCCATTTCGATCCCGTTCGGGTCGAACAGGACCCGCAGGAGTTCTTTAATCACCGGACCGATTTGACGGTGTTCACCGAAGCGGGGGCGGCGTTTTTTGACGGGCGCGATCCGTACGAGATCACCAATCCCCGCGGCTGGATGTATTTGTATCCGCCACTGTTCGCCATCCTGATTTCCCCTCTGCATCATCTGCCGCCGCAATGGCAGGGTGTGGCGTGGTATTTCCTTTCGCTGGCAATGGTCTGGGGATGTTACCGGGAAACCCTTCGCCTGTTGCGTCTGTGCCGTGGGACCGAAAACCACGGCGGGGTGAACGACCGGAAAACTTTGCGCTGGATAGGCATCGGCGCGATGGTGGCGGTGCTGTTTCCCGTTCTGGATTGTTTGCAGAGAGGGCAGTTGGGAATTTTTGTCCTTTATTTGATGTTACTGGGGCTACGCCTGGTTTTCGAAAGCGAATCATGGCCGAAGTCCGTGGCCGGGGGCTTGGTGCTGGCTCTCGCCATTGTGTTTAAAGTGATCCCCGTTCTGCCAGTATTTTTTCTGATATTTTTTCTGGGGGCGCGCCGCCTCAGACATCCTGAGGAGGCGGACGGGTTTTCCCGGTGGGCAGGAACCAGCGGCGGGGTGCTGGCGGGGTTGATTCTGTTTGTGTGGATTGTGCCCTCGCTGTTTATCGGCTGGCAGTCCAATGCCGGCCATTTGAAAACCTGGGCACAGCTGGTCGGTACCCAGGTGGTGGAAGCCAGTGCCGAAGCGCATTTTTCCAATCCCCGGGTTCCGCGCAACCAGAGTTTGAGCAACGCCCTGTACCATACCGGCAACCAGATGGTGTTCTGGTTCTCGGAGGTTTCGGAGCCCAATCCCTGGCTGTATAACGAAACCGCGGGCCGGTTTATGACTTCCCCGGCCGTCACCAAAACGGTTCTGGCGATCCGGGTGCTGTTGTGTCTGCTGTTGATTCCGGTGGGTTGGCGGATGGCCGTCCGGGGCGGTCCCTTAGGCGCGGCGGCCGCCTTCGGGATGGCGTGTATGGCGATGTTGATTGTTTCACCCATTGCGCGGGGTCATTATTTCATGCTGGAATGGCCGGCGGTACTGTTTGTTTCGCTCTGGCTATGGAAACATCAGGGTTCCCGCAAGGCCCTGCTCGCCGCCGGCATTCCCGCCCTATTATCCGTGATGCATTACGTGTTCATCACGTTTCCTCAAATGTTCGGACCTTTAAAATCCGGCACCCTGTTGCTCGGAACCCTGGGTATTGGCACCGCCCTGTGGTATGCGGGGATGGCGTACTATCTGTCCCAATCGCCGTCCCTGGACGCGCCCTCCGACGCTTAAAAACAGCCCCTCCCAGCAATCCTTTTTGAAACGGGTTTCCCACCCTGAAATATTGCGAGAATCCTTGAAAAAGCACTATTTTGGGTTTTGTGAGTTGGGATTGACAAAACCCCTAATTTTCATAAAATGGTTCGTTCCCATCTGAAGTTCCCACTCTTGAGCAGAAAAATCAATGGGGTGAAGGTGCCATCATTTTCCCTGTCCCCCTGTTGTGCAGAGAGTCATCAGAATGCGACTGTGTATTCACTAATAAAAATCATTTTTTGAAGAATATTTTATAAGGCGGGAGAACTGAAATGCAGATTACCGGTATGTTATGGGGGCACAAGTTGCTGGACCTGGTGGAGTTTCCCCGGTCAGATGTGCGGGGCCCCGAAGCCAGCGTCGATCAAATCAAGGAAATGATCAAGAAACACAAGCAGGTGTTCATCAAGCCGTTT
The DNA here is from genome assembly GCA_027298165.1 of Nitrospinota bacterium. Classification (GTDB taxonomy): domain Bacteria; phylum Nitrospinota; class Nitrospinia; order Nitrospinales; family Nitrospinaceae; genus SZUA-226. The sequence continues at coordinate 7,396 of JAPUGN010000199.1, read as the reverse complement.
TTCAAGGGCGGGGTTGGGAAAAAGGGCAAGTCCGGTTTGATCGGGCGAGTGGACAACATCACCGACGCGCTCAAGGAAAAAGAGCGGCTGTATTTCGCCACTCATCAGGACGGCAACCGTATCACCAAATCCAACGGTGTCACGTTTGAAGGCAGTGTGCCGGCGGATCACGAAGTTTATTTTTCGATTACGGACAATACCGTATACCGCGCACCCTGCATGACCATCACCCATCACGGCGGGGTGGATATCGAAGAGTTGCCGGAGGACAAGCTGGCGGTGGTGCCGTTTGATCCCTTGACCGGCCTGAAGGCGTTCCATGTCTCAAACGCCTTGGACAGTCTCGGGGCTCCTACGGAAATCATCAGCCCACTGGTGCAGAACCTTCCGAAACTGTGGGACCTGTACAATAACTATGGCATGTTGATGCTGGAGCTCAATCCCATCCGCATGTTCAATAACGGCAAACGCCTGTCCCCGGTGGCGTGCGACTTCAAATGTGCGTTCGATCAGGACGACCCGGCTTGGAAGCGCCTGCATCTCCCTGCAGATTTGTTCGCTTCCGACGATTCGGAATTTGAGCAGGAGATCAACCAGCTCCGTACTTATCAGGGGCAGAGCGACGTGTATGTCATTAATGATGAGGGTACGATCACCGCGCCGACCTTTGGCGGGGGCGCCAACGCCATGGTCACGGAACTCTTGGGTGAGGATGCGACCATCTCCTCCGACTTCGGCGGCAACCCGCCCTATGTCAAGATGAACGAAATCTCCAAGATCACGTTCAAGTATTGGCTTCCACAGTCGAACGTGCTGTTCATCATCGGTGGCAAGGCGAACAATACGGATATTTACGAAACGCTCCGCGCGATAGGCGATGGCATCAAGTGGTATTTTCAGCAGCACGGGCCGCAACCCCTGTTCGTGGTGGTGGGCCGGGGCGGACCAAACCTGGTGCGCGGCATGGCCTACCTGCGCGACACACTCGATTCCCTGGGAATTCCGTATCGTTTCTTCGGTCACGACAGCGCCATGTCGGAAGTGATCAACTATGCGCGGGCCATCAACCGCTGGATGCAGAACGGCGGCAAAGATGCAATTAAAAAATCGATGAATATCAAATAATCTAACTCGAATCGCAAAGCACTATTCTGGAGGATCAGGCACATGCATAAAGACGGAGTCGCGGGTTTCCCTTATTACGTAGGGATCAATTCATTGTCCGAGCTGGCGACCAAGGATGACAGGGTCATCGTTTTGAATATATTGGGAAAAGAAAGTTCCGGCGTTACCCCGGTCAGTCATGAGTATTCCGGCGGTAATATTGTGTTCGGAACCGGACCCGGCAAATCAGGAAAATCCCTGCCGACTAAAGCCGGCAAAATCCCTGTATACAATTCCATTAAAGAAGGCATGGCCGCGGGTCATGAATTCAATACCGCAGTGGTCTATCTGCCTCCCTCCGGCGTAAAAGACGGCGTGGCGGAAGCGGTACGCAGTAATCCCAAATTGAAGAAAGTCATTGTTCTCACGGAAAAAGTGTCCGTCAAGGATTCCCGCATCATGCGAGCCATTTGCCAGACCAACGGGGTCGATCTGTTTGGCGGCAACTGTCTGGGCCTGGCGGACGCCTGGAACCATGTCCGCATCGGCGGCGCCCTGGGCGGCGGTCATCCGGATGAATCCCTGGTCAAGGGTTCCATAGCGATTTTCTCCAACTCAGGAAACTTCACCACCACCATCGCGGTTTACCTGACGACGGCGGGTTGGGGCACCACCACATCCGTGTCCAGCGGTAAGGATGTGTACATCCACTACGGGCCCCAGGAATTTGTTCACGCCCTCAATAATGACGATCGGTCCCAGGCCGCCGTTGTGTATTGCGAACCCGGCGGGTATTACGAACGCGGGCTCAAGTCCGACAAACCGTTCATCGCCTGTGTCGTGGGACGCTGGAAAGCCAAGCTGACCAAGTCCTGTGGCCATGCCGGCTCGCTCGCCGGTTCCGGTGATGATGCGGTGGCCAAGGAAAATTGGTTCATGGACTATTTCGGGGTGAAGGATATTTACACGCCGGAAAATCCTGTGGTTTCCAAGAAGGGCGCTCTGGTCACCAACATTGCCCATATTCCGGAAGCCCTGACCAAAGTCATGGAACTGAACGGCAAGAAGTCGGATTTCGAACCGAGGGGCGACCTGTCCCTGAAATGCTGGTTCGGCAGTAATAACGGCGTTACGCTTCCCAAAGAACTGGACGTTCAACCGGTCAAGGCCATTGAACCGTACAGTGAGCAAATCGAAGCTCTCAAACAGCAGGTCGGCGCGCAGATCAGCCGGGAAACATTGAAAGACGCCAGCGGCGCGTCCAAGATGGACCCGAAGACCCAGGTCTCACAAATTCACAATGTTTCGATTTTGGACGCGTCCAACAAATCGTTTGAGGAAAACCTGGTATTTGCGCTGACTCACAGTTACCCCAGCGCATCGGGTACTGCGATGGCCAACGTGGTGTTGAATGCTTACGTCAATCTGCACGGTCAACCATCTCTCGCGGCGGCAACGGCATCCCGTGAGGCGGGCAACTCTCCCAACACCGTACAGGCGGCGGCGGTTTCCATTATTGGAAAAAAGAAGGCGCAGAAAGCTATGGATGCCGCAGAAGCCCTGCTGGATATTTTTAAATTAACCGAGTTGGACGATCCTGAAGGAAAGTTCGATTACAAGTCTCTCCTTAAGGATGCCGCTCATAAAGATGCGCTTTTGGATTCAGCGGCCGATGCCGGTGCGGCCAAAATGCTCGATATTTGCAAATCCAAAGGCAAGTCGGTGTTCATCGATTTTCTGATGGAATTTGCCAAGGAACATAAAGGCAATGTTTCCATGGGAGCGGTGGTGGCGGCAATCTGGACGACTCTGGCTTGGCCGAGTCTGCGGACCAAAAAGATTTCAAAGATCACCTTGTTGCGTTTGCCCTGGTACAGCCTGATCTACAGCACCATAGTGGGCGTGGCCGCGCCGGAAGGACAGCATGGCACCGGCACGTTCTGCGGCGTGAAAAATGACGATCTGCTCGGCCACAGCTTCACCCGCACCGCATTTTTGGCCTTGATGGGACGGGATGCTTCGGAAGGGGAGTTATTCGAATTCCAGGTTCTTCTGGGCCTGATCATCACCAACGGTCCCGGCACCATTTCTGCCCAGGGGTCCAAGGGCGCGGTCAGCGCCGACGGACCGGAACAACCCAACCGTGTGCAGATCAACAAAAGTTTCATTGGTTTTCTGACCCATACCGGGTTCGCTCACGGTGGCAACGGCTACGAAGCGGCGGCGTTTCTGATCGATCAGTTCAAGGACTGCGACCTGAAAGATCCTGCGAACTCCAAGCACGGCGTGGATCTGGAGAAACTGGCGGCCGATTACGCCAAATGGTACGGCAATTATAAAAAGGAGCAGAAGGGGCTCGGCCATTTGGAGTATGCCAAGATTCCCTGCGTGAACCATCCGATATTTAAGGGGAAAGATGTTAACGTTGACCCGCGCGAGGAATATGTCAATAAACTGTTCAAGGACAAGGGGCTTTATAATGTGTTCCTCGATTTCTACCATCACCTGGTGGAAAGCCTGTTCAAAGCCAAGGTGACGAAAAACGTGTACTGCGTCAACATCGACGCCGTCATCGCGGTGATTCTGCTCAAAATGCTGTGGTCGGATTACAAGAAGGGGTCCATTAAGGAGGAAGATATCGAATGGGCCAGCTTCATGGCGTTTCTGTTTGGCCGTATGATCGGTTGTGCGGCGGAAATCGACGACCACACCAACCGCGGCAAGAACATGGATACCCGTACCCCGGCGAGCAAGGTCATGTACGTTGGATAATTCCTTTTTATTTTGAGTTTCAATGAAGCAGGCCGGTAATTTGCCGGCCTGTTTTTTTTTGGAAAGAATCAGCGAAACCGGTCGACCCGGAACCGGTGCATTTCTATCGGCTCGTCATCTGTAATCTTGCCCTTGTCCCTGCAGATGCGAATTTGGTCTTCAATCGAATCCACCCCTTCCAGATCGGGCAACAGCACTCCCTGTTTGCCGTTGCTCCTGACCACCAGGCCGTACACTATGGGGTCCAGCTCCGAGGTACTGGAGATTTTCTCCAGAGGACGCACCACATCGACGGAATACGACAGGTCCTCCAGCTCTTCCACGGAAACAGGGGAAAATCGCGGATCGTGCAGAGCGGCTTTGAGTGCGTTTTCGATGATCTCAATCGCCAGGTTGTCTTCGCTGGGTTCCAGCGTGCCGATACAACCGCGCAATTGCTGTTTCTTTTTGATGGAAACAAAAGCCCCGGAGCGCATTAGCAATTCCCGGGAAAGCGGGTCGGGGCAGGGCAGTTTCGTGTGATGGTTCAGGAAGTGCCCAACCGAATCCCGCGCCAATGTTATGTAGGGATGTGTGCTCATGCCAACCTCCATGCAGAGCGTTTCTATACATTTAATTTAATCCTTATGTGCAACACCCGCAACGGGAAAACGGTGCGGGGATCAAAACAAGGTTTAAATCAAACGGTTAGATTTGGGGAAGGTTGGCCAGGGAAGGCTTGGAAAGGGTGTAGCGGTCGATGATGTAATCGGAAAGGGCGAGCAGGGTGTCTTTGTATTCCGGAGCGGTGAAGGATACGGCCTGCAGTGCTTCTTTGGCGCGAACCATGTGGCTGTGTGCCTGTTGGAGAGTGTATTCCAGCGCCTTGCCCTCGCGCATTCGATCCAGAATATAATCCAGCTCCTTGTTCGTCAGCTTGTCGTTCTGGATAAACCGCTCAATCTCTTTCTGCAACGAAGTGTCCGAATGATGGTACAGGTAATGGAGTGGCAAGGTGACATGCCCTTCCAGAAAATCATTGCCCGCAGGTTTTCCCAATTGTTCCGATGTGGCGTCGTAATCCATTAAGTCGTCCATCAATTGGAACGCCACTCCGAACTGGTTGCCGAAGGCCACCAGGGCGTCTTCCTGTTCTTTTCCCGCCTCGGCGATTAATGCGCCGAGTTGACAACCCAGCGATAACATTGACGAGGTCTTCCGATAAATCACGTCCATGCAGTGTTTTTCGGTGACATGGATATCCCGGGCGTTGGAAAACTCCAGCAGGCCGCCCTCCACCAGCAGTTTGGCGGCTATGGAGAAGGCCTTGAAAATCACCGGATCGACATCGTCGGAGAGCAGGGTCAGCGATTGTGCGATCAGGTAATCCCCGACCAGAATGCTGGCGTCGTTGCCCCATTTGGAATTGACGGTCTGCCGTCCGCGCCGGATAGTGGTTTCGTCCACCACATCGTCGTGCAGGAGAGTGGCGGCATGGACGTTTTCGATCACGCAACAGTGCTTGATGACCGACTCGTTCAGCTCCTGACCGCACAGGCGGGAACTGATCAGCAGGAGCAGAGGACGGATTCGCTTGCCCCCGGAGCTCAGGATGTAATCCCCGACTCCCGGAATCATGGGAATATCCGAAAGGAAATTATCCCTCAGCGCCTGTTCCACTTTTTCCAGATCGGGTCTGAAGAGTTGCGTAACCTCTTTATAATTCATAGTAGGTCTTTCCATCGGTGGCCCAGCAACGGCTATTCTAACACGGGCTCATGGGCACGGCGACCCGGGTTGAGAGTATGCTGAATGCCACCACATTTGGGTCGCAAAACTGCTACTAATATGGGAAAATCGCTCCTTTGTCAAGGGTTTTGTAGCCGGGGGACCGTAGGAGTCAACCCCTGTAAAATCAATTGATTAAATACCCAATCCGCCGCCCCGGGAGGCACCGGAGGCGGCCGAACCCTTTGAATTACTTAATCCAGTGGCAGTCACCCCAAATTCCGAAAAACCTGCGGTTTCGGTCATTATTCCGACCTTCAACCGGGCCTGGTGTCTGGCGGAGACCCTGAGCTCGGTTGCCGGCCAGACCTTCCGGGATTTCGAGACCCTCGTGATTGATGACGGCTCCACCGATGACACCCCGGATCTCCTGCGCCGGTTTCCCGGGGTCCGGGTCCACCGCTGGGAAGACAACCGCGGCGTCTCCGCCGCCCGCAACCGGGGCATCGAAATGGCCCGAGGCAGGTGGGTCTGCTTTCTCGATTCCGACGACCGCTGGACCGCCAATAAATTGCAGGCACAGGTGGATTGGATGTTATCTCATCCTGAATGTCCGGCCTGCTACACCGACGAAATCTGGATTCGCCATGGCGTCCGGGTGAACCCGAAAAACAAACACCGCAAGCATTCGGGAGACATCTTCAAGCAATGTCTGCCCCTGTGCATTATCAGTCCGTCGTCGATGATGTTGCGCGCCACGGTTCTGGATGCGATCGGAAGATTCGACACCGATCTGGCCGCCTGCGAGGATTACGATCTGTGGTTGCGGCTGGCGTCGCGTTACCGGGTGGATTGCCTGCCGGAGAAACTCATCGTCAAAACCGGCGGGCATGACGACCAGTTGTCGCACAAGTTCCGGGGTATGGACCGCTTTCGAGTGTACGCTCTGGGGAAAATTCTGAAGGAGGATTACCTCAGTCTCCAGCAACGCACCTGGGTGCTGGAAACCCTCGCCGAAAAATGCGCCATTCTTCAGACCGGTTACCGCAACCGTGGAAAGATAGATGAAGCCCGTGTCTACGGGGAGGCCGTTCAACACTACCGCGAAACCCTGAGCCCCAACGAACAGGCATTGTACGCCGGCCAACCTTTTGAGAAAGAGATGTTACTGCATGCACTGGAAGACTGATCACGCGTGGGCGTGGGCATTGATTGTTATGTTCGGCTGGACCTGGAGCGCCTTCGCGGAAGAACCGCCGCGCAAAACAGGTGAGGTGGTCGCCCATATCCGGGCCCAATGTTACACCATCCTCCAGCAGGCCATGACAAGTGAGGAAGCGTTCATCCGTAGCGGCGCCGCCCGTGCGGTGGGCGAGTCGGAAGATGCCGCCCTTATTCCGCTGCTCGAAAAAGGGGCGAAGGATTTTTATCCCACCACCCGCCAGTTTGCCCTGCAGGGGATTTCCCGCTTGTCCGAAGATCCAGCCAGGGCCCTCGGACGCGCGGGATTGTCCGACTCCAACGTCTGGGTGAAAAGCACCGCGCTGGACTTGCTGGCTGAATTGGGCGATACCGAATCCATCCCGGCCATTAAAAATTTATTGGAAGCGCCCGACCGCATGGTGCGCCTCGCCGCCGCCTATGCCCTGGTGCGGCTGGGGGAGAAACCGTATTTCAGCGACCTCGCCGGTGCGGTGAAAGGCGGCAATGTCGTGCATCGCTTTCAGTCCATCAGTTACCTCGGCAAAATCGGCGATCAAGCGTCCATGAATTTGTTGAAAGAGTTGCTGGAGGAAGATGCAGAGCAGGTGTT